>JAEUVP010000534.1 GCA_016786805.1 Chitinophagaceae bacterium
TTCAATTGCCAGTTTGCAAACGGTAGCGGCGCACAGGGCGGGTTAGCCGGCCTGGCCCTGCATCCATTGTTCCTGGATGCCACCACTCCTAAAAACTATGTTTATATATCTTATATATACAGCTCCACTTCCAGTTCTGTATTTACCAACCGGGTGGTCCGGTTCACCTATAATACAGGTACAGATCGTTTAGAATCCCCGGTATCCTTATGTGATACTATACCCGGAAGTAATGACCATAACTCACAACGGATGATCATCAGGCCGATGACAGCTGGTGGCACAGATTATTATCTTTTTTATGCTGCGGGAGATATGGGAGCCGGGCAGTTTGCTAATTCTATGCGTACACAAAAGGCCCAATTCCAAAATTCATATGAAGGGAAAATTCTAAGGTTCAACCTGGAAACGGATGGTGATGCAGGATTGAATGCCTGGATTCCTAATACCAACCCGTTTAATGCAACATTAGGTGTTCAAAGTGCGGTATGGGCTACCGGGATAAGAAATAACCAGGGTTTTGCTTATGACCCTGCGCTAAACCTGTTGTATGGTGCATCACATGGCCCCTTCAGTGATGATGAAATAAATGTACTTGAAACAGGAAAAAACTATGGACATCCTTTAGTAATTGGATATTCCTGGGATGATAATGTAAATGGTACCACAGCTGGTGCAGCACCAGGTATGAGCCCGGCACACCCTTCCAGTTGCCCGGTGATCACAGATGAATCAAATAATGCTGCTGCGCTTACTGACTATAAAGATCCTCTTTTCGCAGCTTATCCTAATTCGACCATGTTCCCAAGCATTAATACACTATGGAATACCACACCAACTATTCCTGGTAATGGGAACTGGCCATCAGAAGGCTGGTCGGGTCTTGATGTATATACCCATACATTAGTTCCTGGGTGGAAAAAATCACTGGTGGCTGCTTCATTGAAATGGGGAAGATTGGTTCGCCTTCGCCTGAATAGTGCGGGTACTGCCACAGCACCAACAAATACTGCTGCCGATACAGTGAGTTATTTTGGAGGCGTGAACCGCTTTAGGGACCTTGCTTTTGCACCAAATGGTAAAGATATTTATGTAGTGATGGACCGGTCAACCAGCACTTCAGGTCCCAGTGCACTTTACCCGGTAGTGCCTGCCTGTGCAGGATGTTTACAGAAATATACATTCTTAGGTTATGCGGATGTGGCTGGAAAAAGTTCAATACCCACTTCCATTGATGTAACAAGCGGTACCGTGAATACCTGTAACCCCGGTACAACAGTAACCATTGATGCTTCTAATAATACACTATGGGTACCCATCACAGGTCCCGACGGAAACATTATGGCGGAGATCAATGCCATGGGGCAAAACCTCGGTACGATCACCTCTTCATTCTACCAGCATTCGGGAGCTATACGTATAAAAAACAATGCCCGCTACCTGGACAGGAATATTACTATTACTCCGCAAACACAGCCGTCAAGTCCTGTAAAGATCAGGTTGTATATTTCTAAGACTGAATACGATGCACTGGACCTTGACCCCGCCAGTATGATATCAGCGATCACCGACCTGAGAATATTAAAGAATAATGATCCTTGCGGAAGTGCAGCTGTAGCAGCTACAACCAGTATTGTACCCACTTTTGCTGAAGCACATGGGAGCCAGGGGTATATGCTGCAGGGAAGCATCAGCAGTTTTTCCTCTTTCTATTTTGGCAGCACCGCACTGACCTTACCATTGGATCTGCTGACATTTACAGGTTCACTACAAACTGATAATACCGTTCTGCTGAAATGGAAAACAGAGAATGAAGTAAATACCTCGCATTTTGAAGTGGAAAGAAGTGCTGATGGCAGCAACTTCAGTGCAATAGGTACCGTTGCAGCTGACAACAGCACAAGTACGACACATAACTACTCTTATATAGATATGGATGCAGCTAACCAGCAGTCGCTGATCTTATATTACAGGCTGAAAATGGTGGATGCAAATGGTGCTTATAGCTATTCTAATATCATTTCGGTACTCTTTAATGATATTACAGGTGCTGTTATCGTGAATCCAAATCCTGTAGTTAGTGCCGCTCAAGTAAGAGTTACTGCACCGGCTCCGGGTAAAATACAGTGGAAGCTGCTGGATAATGCAGGACGTTCTGTACAAGAGAATTTTATGCAGGTAAGAAAAGGTAACGGGAACAGCTTTACAATTAACATGGATAAATTTGCGGCCGGCGTTTACTACCTGAAAGTAACAGGTAACGGAATTGATCAGAAAATTAAAATACAGAAACTCTAAGACTCACTACCCGTAAATCTGTATCACATATTGACTCCTGTCATTTTAAATAATGACAGGAGTTTTTTTATGCCCTGACTGATGAAGGCATATTATTTCTGATAATGAATTTCATCACCCGCCTTTTTCATTAAGTATCCTGCAAGAGAAGCACTTTTAATTGCGGGTATTCCTGCCTGCTATTAAGGAATATAATTCCGGAAGGTCTTCTTTTATTCAACTCTTCAGTGTTAATTCAGTTGAGAACAGTAGATGTACAACAACAGGTATGCCGTCGCTATAAGTGAATGGCAGTTTTTACTTTTTGATAATGTTGCATTTAACTCTTCATCAGTAATAAAAATACCCTGGTGTATTTATTAATAAATATTTCAAAAAAGAGTTTTTTATCCGTTTATGATTTTCGTCAGGTCATTTTTTTTGTAAGTGAAAACTCTCATATTCGTCCCTGTGTAAACATAAGCTGAATTATTTATTACTCTTATTTCTGCTTTACAGTATCAGGTAATAATAGTAATAATGATTGAGTACAGATGGGGTCAGAAGAGTGATGTTCAGCATAGTTCGATTGACTCACCTGATATGTTTACTGATATATCTATTATCCTTTTTGAAGACCGTAGAATTAAAATCTGTATCATGAAAAAGTTGCACATCCTTTTGCTGCTTATAGCAGCTGGCGAATGTTTCTTTTCAATCAACCTTTCTGCTCAATGTCCCGGTGGTTATACGCAGGCTAAATTAAACTGGGATTTCAGGGATTATCTTGTTTCCACTGGTAATTATGCCGGGTTTGTATCCCCTGCAAGAGCTGCTGCTCAGCGATTCACTATTGGTACCAATGCCCTTTTAATATCATATTCAGGAACCATCACTAATAATGGGGAAGATGAAACCCATACTGCAGATGCAGGAACAGACCTCAATTATTCAACAGTTGCGGCTGCCGGAAACACTGCGCTGATCACATTGATATTTGATACAGAGGCAGCGAATGTATTGTTTTCGGTTTATGATATTGACAGACGACAAATTGTAACTATCAACGGGAAAAATGCTTTGGGTGCTGATGTGTCCACAACGATCGTTAAGAGAAACAGTCCCGGGCTGTTAACACTCACACCTGCAAGCGGAGTGGGAACTAACCCT
>JAEUVP010000357.1 GCA_016786805.1 Chitinophagaceae bacterium
GCCCGGTATATCCTGACTCCCTCATTTATGGAACGATTATCAAAACTCCAGGATATGATGGGACAAAAGACAGCTTTTTCCTTCGTCAATACCAATATCTATGTGGCTGTACCTATTAAAGATGATCTGTTTGAACCTTCTGTATTCGCAGCGAATGATTACAATAGAATCAGTGATTATTATACTACTGTACACATGGTTCTTGGTATCATCGACGAACTGAAACTGAACCAGCGCTTATGGACCAAAGAGTAGGTTTATTTAACTACAGGTCTTAGCCATTTCCCGGCATCTTCTAGGCTTCATTAGATTTTACATAATCTTACAGCTCGCCGATATTGATACTACCTTACACAGTTAGCAAGTAAAGCATTCATCCTTTCGGTAAGGTTCGGGGCATTCAAGTGAATACCCCGGATTCGTTTTAATGATGTTCATGGTGATCATCACGGTCGTCTTTTGAAAATTCAATCTTTCGTAAAATAGTACGACTGATCTTTTCGCCCAGGGACCTGCTCTTATCACAAGTTGCCTGGTAATGGATGCCTGCAAAAACCCTGCTATCGGCCATCTCTTTACCCATCTCGTAAAAAGAATTATAACTACGGGCAGGTAACCCTAAGTAATCATATGTATGCAAGGTGAAATGAAAATTATTTCCAAATACATCCGTTAGCATACTAGACACAGCAGCGCCATTGACGGCATGTGCTGAGGGAAATTCAGGATGCCCCGGAGTGTTGAATAAAGCCAGCCAGTTGCTGTAACCCATCGCATTCCGGATATATGTAATGGGGCGCACCAGGTTGAACGTATATTTTTTTACAAAGCAGATCAAGCCTGCATCATGCAGCGCTAAACCCGTTTTCACATAACCGATGGCAGCTTTATCAAGTTTTGCACCTGCCTGGCTCAGTACCTGCGACAAGATGGCAACGAAATGACCACCGGCGGGATAACCAGGTGCATCCCGGTGATAAAGAGCCATGGCAGTCTGAGCTGCGGTAAGATTTTGTGATTTATCATACACGTCTTTTACCATTGCATAAAATGGGGAAGAAGGATCGACAGAGTAGGCAGGCGGGGGTGCGATTGAAGCCCCATTAGTTATGCCTGGTACCAACAAGCGGCGCTGGCTGGCATAGGGATTAACAGCAGACGGGAAATTTGGCGCTGTACTAACCCAAAGACCCGGGCCCACAGGTGGAACATAAGGCGGATTCACATTAGCCGATCCATCTGTTACAGCCCAGTCAAATACTTTTACTGCAACTTCTTTCCCAAAATTGATGGAACGCTGTAAAGTAGCCGGGCTCACTTCCGATGCAAATACAGTTTGCAGTGCATTTTCAAGACTATCCATTTTTGTTCTATTCGCAATGGATGTGGCCGGAAAAAGTTTACGATTCATTTCTGCTAAGGTGGCATTCGCACAGGCCGCCCAATGGTAGGGCCTGCCCCGTTCAATAACAGGCATAGCCGGAAAATTAGTAAGCTGGCCTTGTAAAGAGCGATACTGTGGCATGCCTTTCACTACAGATTCATACAGAGCAATACCGCAGTAAGCATGGGCACGATCAGCTCCCTGTGAACCGGTACCAACTGGCAGTGGCACCCGCAGCATATCCAACTGCATATTGAGCCATTTAATGACCACTTCAGCAGAAAAGTTTTTTGTTGGCTGCATGCCACCGGAATGCCGGTCATAATCCGTCGACAATTCGCTTTCTTCTGGTTTTGCAGGATCCGTATTTTCTTTACGGCAGGAAAGATTAAAAAGTGAAAACATTGCAGCTAATAAAACTGCGAATTGAATTTTCTTTCTCATACTTAAGTTTTAAAAATTAAAAAAATATTGAAAGAGATATGAAAGAGGTTCTATAACCTGCATAGGTTAGCCAGGCGGGTCATCGATCCCGGGCATCAGGTATTGTCCTACTTAAACATTTCGCTGATAGTTTCCATTTCTGAACCGGAAATCCGTAAAATTTTAAAACACGATGGATCCTCGATATGTACGAAATAGATCTTCTCTCCTTTCAGGAAAACTTCCTCTACCCGGGTAATTGTGTAATCTAAGTAGTAAGTACTTTTTACTTTATCTTTTATATCAGCAGGCAAAAATTGACCGGGATAGAAGAGAATACTGTAAATAAAATTTCCCTTTTTATCATAAAAACGTCTTGCCCTGTTACCCTCGTTTAAATAGTATACAAAAAAACCATCCGCATCAATATACCAGTGGCTGCTTTCAGCTTTTTTGCAGGCTTTCAAAAAATCTCTTACGGCCTTCACATGAATGTCATTGATTGTAGCAGTACTGCCGTCTGAACCGGTCACCAGGGTTTTATCCCCCTCATCGTTACCCTCTTTCGAATAATTATCAATCCGGATATTCATCTCCTGTGCCTGCATACGATTGAGCAGAATAGCCAGCAACAGGCTGGTGAAAAAAATCTTTTTCATTGTAATAGGTTTAATGGTTAATGATTTGTGAACAGGATAAAACTAAGCGGAATGCACACCCCAATCAATCCCGCAATTGAGGGTATTTAGTTGATCAAAAAAGAAGGAAGTATAGTGCAGGAGGAAGTAGCCTGATCAGACCAATTTTTCTTTCAGCGCTTTGGCTACCGCTTCGGTTGCCGAAGCCACATGTAGTTTTTGATATATACTTTTTACATAGCTGCGGACAGTCTCATACCCGAGAAATATCCTTTCAGCAATGCGGGGCATTGGCAGACCCTCGGTAAGCAGTTGGAGTATCTCCTTTTCCCTGTCTGTAAGCTGGTAATCATTGATGGTGGATGATGGGGCTATAAACTGCTGAAAAAGCTTAGCTACCTTTGCCGCCACGACCGGGTTAAATGCCACACCACCTGCCTGCACATCAGCTATTGCTTCGAGCATTTTAACAGGCGATGTATTTTTCAGGATATAGCCATTGGCCCCGGCACATAAAGCTTCAAATATCTTTACATCATCTTCAAAAACAGTTTGTATTAATATCCTCGCTGCAGGAAATTCTTTTTTGATCAACCGGGTGGCTTCAATGCCGCTTATACCTGTCATTTCAATATCCATCAGCACTACATCAGGATTACTTTTCTGCATATCATGCTTCCAGTTATTACAACTGGAAAAGCAACCGGTACAGGCATAGCCCGGTGAACCATTCAAGATGGAACGGTAAGCATCCATCATAATAGGATTATCTTCAAAAATGGCTACCGGTATTTCTTTGCTGGCATTCACAATACAAATGTAGGTGGAGGTTATTAGTTTCTGTTTCCCCAATTGGGGGTATTATAATTCAAGTTCAATGCTTGTTCCTTTTCCGGAGGCTGAGTGTACATGGAGGATGGCTTTAATTTCTTTTGCCCTTGCCTGCATATTACCTAACCCATTGCCCGCCTGTTCTTCATCTACGGCAAACCCCTTTCCATCATCTTTGATCAGCAGCCGCAATATATTATTTTGCACCCCCAATTTGTAATAAATATTTTTACAGGCTGCATATTTTATGGCATTATTTATCGCCTCCTTGCTGATGAGATAGACAGCTTTACGTTGCCCGATACTAAGTTCTTTTGCCGTGACTTCCGG
The DNA here is from genome assembly GCA_016786805.1 of Chitinophagaceae bacterium. Lineage (GTDB taxonomy): Bacteria > Bacteroidota > Bacteroidia > Chitinophagales > Chitinophagaceae > CADEDV01. The sequence continues at coordinate 3,607 of JAEUVP010000357.1, forward strand.
TCCCACATCAAAGTACAATTGTATATTTCTGGATACCGCTGCGGTGATACTGTAGGCTTCGAGTTTCTTTACCAAGATTACTAAAGATTCCTGGTTGGGCTTTAGCAGCCAGGCCATATCACTTACTTTTTCAATTACCTCATTGGTATATGTATTGATCTTTTGGAGTAGTTCAGCCGTGGTTTCCTTAGAAGTATCCTGGTTTTGCAAAGCAAGCTGGGTGAGCATATTGATACCACTTAAGGAGGAACCTATTTCATCATGCAGGTCCCGGGATACCTGCAGCAATGCTTCTTCCCTGGTTTTAAATTCTTTTTCCAATAATTGTTTTTGGAATAATTGCTTTCGTTTTTGTTGTATCCGTATAATTAAAAAAAAGAAAATAGCGGTAATTATTACAATTATATTGGCCGCTACCAGGAAAACCGTCACTTCGCTGTATTGATGCTGCATTGAAGTGCTTTTATTACAGAAAAATTAAGTAAGATTGTAATTCCAAAGCTAATGGTAAAATAATAGTACGTGAAGAAACCGGGATAATTCTCCCAGAGAAAATTATACATGGCAAAAAAGGGAGTGGCAAGGCCCCAGTACAGTATAAAACCTGCACAGATCCAAAAATCAGCTTCCCGGAAAAGGCTATGGGCAGTATCCTGCTTGTAAAGTTGAAATAATTTTATCATTGCCAGTAGGAGAATCAGGATGCCTCCTAAAGCCAGTGAATAGGTATTCAAAATGATTGAACCCTGCCAGGTCGCCAAATTCAGGCTGGCAAATACAGCAAATAGTGCCAAGACTATAATGAGTTTTCTTTCTTGCAGCAAAAGGACAAAAACCCACATAATAAATAGTAGCTGTAACGGGAAGGCGAGATTATAGAGCCAAAGATTGGTTACCGGATGAAACAAACCGATAGTTACCATCGTCAGATCAAATAATAATACTATTATCCAACCCGTTGCAAAATAACGATAGGGTTGAAAAGTTTGCCTTTTCAATAAATAAAGTATGCAGGCCATTATTGTAATTAACTGAATGACATGCGTAGTGATTTTAAAAACCGGAATCATATTCTTATTTAAGAAAAATCATCATCATTTTCGGAGGGCGGGGGTGGAGGAATTAATCCGGTTGCCTCACCACCCGGCCGGACAAATGAAATTAGCCTATCCTCGTTTCGGAGATACTCAAAAGAATCGTAATCGTAGTTCAAATCTAATTTAGCTTTACAGCCCGTAATTACCGGTATTAGCTGGGTGAAATTTTCGGAACCGCTAATTACGGTATTGATCTTAAGGTTTCGATGACCCGGCCACTTAGATTTATACTTCAGGGCCGATTCCTGAACCTCCTCCCTTATTTCTTCCCTTACAAAGGTTATGCATACCTGGTGATTGTGATCTTCATCAGGGATGTAATCGCCAATAGCCTTTCTGATTTCCACGATTAATTCTTCCAGGTCTCGTAGTTTAAAGGTGGCCCTGGTTGTTACAGGCGGGTCATGCTGGAATTGTTGCTGGTTCTTTACCAATTTCTCCAAATCTTTTGGCGTAATGCTTCCTTTCATAATTTTGTTTTTATTAATTAATAATAAGGGGGTTATCTCAATATTGAGATATTCCTACGCTAATTTTTGAGGTACAGAATTTATAAAGCCCGTTATTTTTTTATAAGGTAGAATTGTGGTGTTATCAGGCCTGAACCCCAGTGAAGTCTTAACAAGGTATTCTTTTTCCATACTCATAACAAAAATATCAGGCTACTATAAAACAGCAAACCCCTCAATTGAGGGGTTTGCCTGGTATTTTATGTTGAGCTTATTCCAGCACCGGTCTTAACCATTTCTCTGCTTCTTCCAAACTCATGTCCTTGCGCTTAGCATAGTCTTCCAGCTGGTCTCTGCCAATTTTACCAAGGCCGAAATAATGGCTTTGCGGATGCGCTATATACCAGCCACAAACAGAAGCTGGCGGGTTCATCGCTAAACTCTCGGTCAGTTCAATACCAATATTCTCTGTCACATTCAGCAAGTAAAACAGTTTGATCTTCTCGGTATGGTCAGGGCAGGCTGGATAGCCAGGTGCCGGGCGGATGCCTTTATACTGTTCTTTGATCAGTTGTTCGTTGGTCAGGGTTTCATTCTTTTCATATCCCCAATGCTCTTTCCTCGTTTGCTGGTGCAAACATTCAGCAAAGGCTTCTACAAAACGATCAGCTAATACCTGGACCAAAATCTTATTATACTCATCGTGATCAGCAGCAAATTTATCTACATGCTTCTTGGCGCCATGAATGGTAACTGCGAAAGCCCCCATATAATCTTCGCCCAATTCTTTTGGCTTGATGAAGTCCGCCAGGGAAAAACAAGGCTGACCGACAGCTTTTTTCATTTGCTGGCGTAATGATTCCAGTTTCACTTCTCCTTTACCTGTTTGCAGCGTAACTGTATCGGCATTATTGCTGCTGGCCGGCCAGAAACCGATCACCCCATCGGCTGTAAACCATTTCTCCGCAACGATCTTTGCCACTAGTTTCTGTGCATCATCATAGATACGTTTGGCTTCTGCACCAAATATCTTATCAGATAATACTTCGGGAAAATGGCCCGGCATTTCCCAGGCAATAAAGAAAGGACCCCAGTCAATGTATTGTGCAATGGTAGCCAGGTCAAATTCTTTCAGCACTTTCACCCCGTTCACAGCCGGTACAGTAGGTTTATAATTCTTCCAGTCAAAATACTCTTTTGTAATAGCTGCTTCTGTATAAGGAATCAATACCCTTGTCTTGTTCTTATTGAGGAACTGGGTACGCAGATCGCTATACTCTTTATCCACTTCCTTCAGGAAACTTTCTTTCTGTTCTTTGCTCAATAAAGAGCTTACAGCTGTTACACTTCTTGAAGCATCGAGTACATGCAGCACACCATTATCATATTGCGGGGCAATTTTCACCGCCGTATGCATCCTGGAGGTAGTGGCTCCCCCGATCAGCAAGGGTTGTTTCATATTGCGACGCTTCATTTCATGCGCCACATGCACCATCTCGTCAAGGGATGGTGTGATCAAACCACTCAGACCAATGATATCAACATTCTCTTTAACAGCTGTGTCTAATATTTTATCAGCAGGCACCATGACACCAAGGTCAATGATATCATACCCGTTACAACCGAGTACCACTCCAACAATGTTCTTACCTATATCATGCACATCGCCCTTCACGGTTGCCAACAATACTTTCGGAGCACCGGCTCCTTCTTCATTGATAGTTCCGGCGGCCAAATGTGCCTGGCGGCGTTCTTCTTTTTCTGCTTCAATAAAGGGTGTTAATACCGCCACACTTTTTTTCATTACCCTTGCACTCTTTACCACCTGTGGCAGGAACATTTTACCGGCACCAAACAGGTCACCCACCACATCCATACCTGCCATCAATGGCCCTTCAATTACTTCAAGCGGTGTGGGGTATTTTAATCTGGCTTCTTCGGTATCTGCATCAATGTAGTCGGTGATGCCATTGACCAACGAATGTTTTAATCTTTCTTCCACCGATGTTTTACGCCAGCTTTCATCTTTCACTATTTCCTTTCCTTTCGCCTTTACTGTTTCTGCAAAAGCAATCAGTTTCTCCGTAGCCTCGTTACTGTCATTGTTCCTGTTCAGGATCACATCTTCGCACAGGTCTCTCAAAGCCGGTTCGATCTCATCATACACCACTAACTGACCGGCATTCACAATGCCCATATCCATCCCGGCTTTAATGGTATAATACAGGAAAACAGAATGCATGGCTTCCCGCACATGATCATTCCCCCGAAAAGAGAAGGACAGGTTACTGACACCGCCACTCACTTTGGTAAGCGGCATCAGTTGTTTTATTTCCCGGGTGGCTTCAATGAAATCAACGCCATAATTATTATGCTCTTCCAATCCTGTAGCTACAGCAAAAATATTAGGGTCGAAAATAATATCCTGCGGATCGTAACCCACCTGTTCGGTTAGTATTTTATAAGCCCGGTGGCAAATTTCTACTTTTCGTTGTTTGGTATCGGCCTGTCCTTTTTCATCAAATGCCATCACGATAACAGAAGCCCCGTAGCTCTGGCAGATGATGGCTTGATCAATGAACTTCGCTTCCCCTTCTTTCATGGAGATGGAGTTCACGATGCATTTTCCCTGCACACATTTCAACCCGGCTTCAATGATCTCAAACTTTGAGCTGTCGATCATGATCGGGATCTTGGCAATATCGGGTTCACTTTGTAAAAGATTCAGGAAAGTGGTCATGGCTTTTACACCATCCAGCAGTGCATCGTCCATATTCACATCC
>JAEUVP010000359.1 GCA_016786805.1 Chitinophagaceae bacterium
AACTCCTACTTAATAGAAGAAAAAACAGGCTTGTAATGGCGAAGGTCGTTATCATCGGGCCTGCTCATCCGTTACGAGGTGGTCTCGCCACGTTTAACCAGCGGCTGGCCAAAGAATTCAATGACCGGGGTGATGATTGTTCGATTTTCTCTTTCTCCTTACAGTACCCTTCTTTTTTATTTCCCGGCAAAACACAGTTCACCGATGAACCGGCACCGGCAGGAATAAAAATCCATACTGTTATCAACTCCATCAATCCCATTAACTGGATAAAGATTGGTAACCGGTTGAAAAAAGAACGACCTGATCTCATCATCGTCCGTTTCTGGTTACCATTTATGGGGCCGGCCCTCGGAACCATATTAAGAAGAGTCAAAAAAAATAAACACACGAAGATCGTTTGCATTGCAGACAATGTGATCCCGCATGAGAAAAGGCCCGGTGACAAACCCTTTACCAGCTACTTTTTAAAAAGCTGTGATGCTTTTGTGACCATGAGTGAAAAAGTGATGAGTGACCTGCGTTTGTTTGAAAAAGATAAACCTGCCCAACTGGTCTCCCACCCGCTCTATGATAATTTCGGGGCCATTCTTTCCAAACAGGAAGCCCGGAACCATCTCGGTTTACCTGCTACAGAAAAGATCATTTTGTTTTTTGGTTTTATCCGGAAATATAAAGGCCTTGATATTTTACTGGAAGCGATGGCAACAACCCAACTGAAAAGTACAGGCATTAAACTATTGGTGGCCGGGGAATTTTATGAAGATGAGAAAACCTACCGGGAACAAATCGAAAAATTACAGCTCAGTGATTCGCTGATCCTCAAAACAGATTTCATTCAAGACAGCGAAGTAAAATATTATCTCTGCGCCGCTGATGCAGTGATACAACCCTACCGCAATGCCACCCAGAGCGGCGTTACTCCCCTTGCCTATCATTTTGAAAAACCGATGGTCGTAACCAATGTGGGCGGCCTGCCATCCCTTGTTCCGCATGAAAAAGTGGGGCTGGTGGTAGAACCCAACCCGGGGGCCATTGCAGAAGGCATTCTCCGTTTCTACCAATTAGGTGAAGATTATTTTATTCCTCATCTTCGCAGCGAGAAAGAAAAATACAGCTGGGCCAGCCTGGTGCAGGCGATTACGAAATTAGCTGATGCGGTTACTGAACGATGAAGTGTGCGACGCAACAGCCGATGATAGTGGTACTTCAGCCGGGTAAATTAAAATCAGCTACATAACAACAACCAAGGTAATCAACGGTCAATGATCTACAGAAGTAAAGCTCCTTTGCGGATTGGTTTAGCCGGTGGCGGCACAGATGTCAGTCCTTATAGTGACATGTATGGCGGTGCGATCCTGAATGCCACCATCTCTTTATATGCCAATGCCACGATTGAACCGCTGAATGAAAACACCATCATCCTCGAAGCAATAGACAGGAATGAAACGCAACAGTTTGACTGGGCGCATCAACTTCCCATTGACGGACATTTAGACCTGCTGAAAGGTGTGTACAACCGCATCCAAAAAGATTATGGTATCAAAGAACAGGGATTTCGTTTGTCCACTTTTGTAGATGCACCCGCCGGTTCAGGATTAGGAACATCTTCCACTTTAGTAGTGGCCATCATCGGTGCTTTTACAGAAATGCTGCGTTTACCACTGGGTGAATATGATATGGCGCATTATGCCTACGAGATCGAACGAAAAGACCTCAACCTGGCCGGTGGTAAACAGGATCAGTATGCAGCTACTTTCGGCGGTGTTAACTTCATGGAATTTTATGGTGATGATAAAGTGATCGTGAACCCGCTGCGGGTGAAACAACAGCATTTATTTGAACTGGAAAATAATTTATTGCTTTATTATACATCCACCAGCCGGGAATCGGCTGAGATCATTAAAAAGCAAACGAAGAACGTTACCGATAAAAAGGAAAAATCAATTGATGCCATGCATCACCTGAAAGAGCAGGCGCAAATGATGAAGGAAGCCTTACTGAAAGGAAGGCTGAATGAATTTGGTGAGATCCTTGATTTCGGTTTCCAGCAAAAACGACAAATGGCAGAAGGCATCAGCAACCCGCTGATGGAAGATATTTATGAAACAGCCAAAAAAGCCGGGGCAACAGGTGGTAAGATATCCGGTGCCGGTGGTGGCGGCTTCATGATCTTCTATTGCCCGGTCAATACAAAATATAAAGTGCTGCAAAGCCTGGAAAAATTTGGTGGCCGGCATCGCAGTTACCAGTTCACCGAGCATGGACTAAAGACCTGGACGATATAACTCCTTCCGGTGCAGCCATTCCTTCCGCAGATATCAATAACTTTGAAGAATCATTCAAACTGAATAATGGAAAAGATCAAAGATATTATTAAGGCCTCCATAGCAACCAAGCAACAGGTATTAGCAAATGAGGAACTACTGGCAACGATTGAAAAGATCGTTGATGCGATCACCACCGCTTTTCAAAACGGGAAAAGAGTGTATTTCTGTGGCAATGGTGGCAGTGCTGCGGATGCACAACATCTCGCCGCTGAATTCTCCGGCCGTTTTTATACGGACCGCAAAGCATTACCGGCTGAAGCCCTGCACTGCAATACTTCTTATATCACCGCAGTAGCCAATGATTACAGTTATGATGTGGTCTATGCCAGGATGATCGATGGTATCGGCCAGGCAGGTGATGTATTGGTTGGACTCTCCACTTCCGGTAATTCGCTGAATATTATCAAGGCCTTTGAAGTGGCCCGTGAAAAAAAGATGATCACGGTTGGCTTTACTGGCCTCACCGGCGGGCAGATGAAATCATTAAGCGATTACCTCATTAATATACCATCCACCGATACACCACGGATACAGGAAAGCCATATACTGGTGGGACATATTGTTTGCCAGCTGGTGGAAGAGAAATATTTCAAACCCCTCTAAATCTCCCCTGAAGGGGAGATTTTACAAAAGTCTTCATGTCAGAAAATACTTCAACACAACCGCATATTCACAGCTCTCCTTTTAGAGGGCAAGCAATTATACTGGCAGGAGGTCTCGGCACAAGATTAAGGGAAGCCGTTCCTGATCTTCCCAAGTGCATGGCTCCTGTTGCAGGAAGACCTTTTTTGTTTTATGTCATCAACCACCTGAGAAGACAAGGCGTTACTGATTTTATTTTTTCATTGGGCTATAAACATGAAGCCATTGAAGAATACCTGCATGCGCATTTTGCAACACTTCGCTACCAGGTGGTGATCGAAGAAGAACCTTTAGGGACAGGTGGTGCTATTCAATTAGCCTGCAGCAAAGCCACTGAGAAAAACGTTGTGATCGCTAATGGCGATACTTTATTCAATATTGACCTGCATACTGCATCGCATTTTCATCTGCATAATAATGCTGAATGTACTTTACTGTTGAAACCCATGCAAAGGTTCGACCGCTATGGTGTGGTGGAACTGGGTGCAGATGATCTTGTAAGCAGTTTTAAAGAAAAACAATTCTATGAAACTGGTACGATCAATGGTGGTTTGTACCTGCTGAATGTTGCTAAATTCCTGGAGGAAGAATTTCCCGCTAAATTCTCTTTTGAAAAGGATTACCTCGAAAAATATTATAACAGCCGCCGTATTTACGGGCAGGTGCAGGATGAATATTTTATTGATATTGGTATCCCGGAAGATTTTAACCGGGCCCAGACAGAATTACAACCGGCCGCATTGGATCTTCAAAAGGTCGATAAAAGCTGGACCTTATTCCTTGACCGGGATGGTGTCATCAATATTGATAAAGAAGGCAGTTATATTTTCTCCGTGGATGAATTTGTATTCAGTCCCGGTGCGCCGGCCCTGTTTAAAAAACTCACTGATAAATTTAACCGGATCATTATCGTCACCAACCAGCGGGGTGTGGGTCGCCAGTTGATGACCGAAGATACACTTGCGGGTATTCACCGGCATATGACAACCAAAGTAGAGGAAGCCGGTGGCAAGATCGATGCGATTTATTATTGCAGTTCTATCCATAATGATCACCCGGAACGGAAACCCAATCCCGGTATGGCGGTAAGGGCCAAACTGAATTTCCCGGAGATTGACTTTAGCAAATCCATTATGGTGGGTAACAACCTGAGCGATATGCATTTTGGCCGGAATGCCGGGATACATACTGTTTTTGTAAAGACCACCCGCCCCCACCAGGAGCTGCCCCACCCCGATATTGACCTTGCTTTCAACGGGCTGGAGGATTTTGTCAAAGCTTTATGAGGAACCTTAAAATTTTACAACCCTTTTGCCGTTATCGGCATCTGGATTAAAGCCTATTTTTGGATAACTAAACAGTCAACCCATTTTGGTGAAGAAAACAATACCCGGAACGATCTTATACTGCCTGTTGGCAATCCTCTTGTCACAGTC
>JAEUVP010000558.1 GCA_016786805.1 Chitinophagaceae bacterium
AGAGAGGTACTACATTATGCGGCAGCTCAAAATTGCTACCCAGATCACCAACAGGGATTCTCAGGCGGTTGAGAAATATCTGCAGGAAATATCGAAAATTTCGATGATCACTCCTGAAGAGGAAACCACATTAGCACAACGGATCAAAATGGGAGACCAGAAAGCCTTAGATAAGCTTGTTCAGGCCAACCTTCGTTTCGTGGTGTCAGTGGCTAAACAATATCAACACCAGGGCTTATCGCTGAGTGACCTTATTAACGAGGGTAACCTCGGCCTGATTAAAGCGGCACAACGCTTCGATGAAACCAAAGGTTTCAAATTCATTTCTTACGCCGTATGGTGGATTCGCCAGTCCATTTTACAGGCGTTGGCAGAGCAGGGCAGATTAGTCCGCTTGCCACAAAACAAAATTGGCACCTACAACAAGGCTAATAAAGCTTATATGGCTTTTGAACAGGAACATGAGAGAGAGCCTTCAACAGAAGAATTAGCCGAGTTACTCGAAATGAGTGAAACGGAGATCAACAACATTTTCCAAAGCAACACACGTCACACATCGCTGGATGCACCTGTACATGAAGCAGAGGATGTGGCCATGGGTGACCTGCTGGAAGGTGGTGATGATACAGATGATGATGTGATGAAGGATTCTTTGCGTAACGAGATCCGCAGGGTACTGAAATCACTCAGTCCTCGTGAAGCAGAGATTGTGAACGCATATTTTGGCCTGGATGGTGAAAATGGTGTTACCATTGAGCAGATCGGCCAGAAATATGATCTGACCAAAGAACGTATCCGCCAGATCAAGGAAAGAGCTATCAAACGTTTACAAAAAGCCCGTTACAGCAGTGCATTGAAAGCATACTTGGGCTAAGTGATATTTAAACGATGGGTTTATTTTATACAACTCCGGTCGATATGTCGACCGGAGTTGTGTTTTACAGGCATTCTTAACAACCTTTTTCCTTCCTGCTGGTTATTTTTGTAATAGCTATGAACAAATTAATTCCAATCCTGACTTTTTGCATCCTGCTCATTTCCTGTGAAAGAAAAGTAGATTTTAAACTGGATGATGTGACTTCAAAACTGGTGGTGGAAGCCACCATTGAGAACGGGCAACCGCCTGTTGTATACCTTACAAAAAGCCAGGCATATTTTTCACAGATAGATCTTTCGGCGCTGGCTAATAGCTTTGTTCGAAATGCAGAAGTATATGTTTCTAATGGCACACTAACCCACAAGTTGAAGGAATACATTATTCCTGCAGGAGGAGGTTTGAATTTCTACTATTATTCCATTGATTCTGCTAACCTGGCCACCGCTTTTACAGGGGAATTAAACAAACAATACTCTTTGCGCATTATTGCCGAAGGGAAGGAATATAATGCTATAACCACAATCCCTGCAATTACAAAAAGAATTGATTCCTTATACTGGAAGCAAGCCCCAGGAAGTAATCCTCCAGAGAAAGTGGCGGTAATGATCAAAGCGACCGACCCGCCCGGGTTAGGTGATTATGCCCGTTATTTCACCAAGCGCAACCAGGAAATATTTTACCCGGGCCTTAACTCGGTTTTTGACGACCAGATCATTGACGGGAGTACTTACGATATCCAGGTGGAAAGAGGGGTGGAAAGGAATGGGGATATACCGGAAGGTTATTCTTTTTTTGATAAAGGTGATACGGTAACACTGAAGCTTTGCAATATAGATAAAGCCACTTATGATTTCTGGCGCACCATGGAGTTCACCTACGCCAGTGTGGGCAATCCTTTTGCTTCGCCCACAAAAGTCAGCAGCAATATCAGTAATGGAGGATTAGGGTACTTTGGTGGTTATGCAGCACAATACAGAACGATTATTATACCCCGGTAACTGCATTCATTGACTGACAGGTTTTGCACATGCTGCCCAACTGTAATGTATGTTACATTTCAGTATTACTTTTACAGTTATTTTTGCCCAATTCTTAAATCTACAGACGAATGGAGACTACCGCAAGCGAAAGAGTTCATTGCCTTATTATAGGTTCCGGACCTGCAGGATATACAGCTGCTATCTATGCATCAAGAGCCAATCTGAAACCCGTATTATACCAGGGTATTCAACCGGGAGGCCAGTTGACGATCACTACGGAAGTGGAGAATTATCCCGGCTATGCAAATGGTGTACAGGGTCCTGAAATGATGGTGGATTTTGAAAAACAAGCTGCCCGTATGGGTGCGGATATACGATATGGATTAGCCACCAAAGTTGATTTTTCTTCTCAACCGCATAAAGTATGGATCGATGAAGAAAAATTGATCGAAGCCGATGCCGTGATTATTGCAACAGGGGCCTCCGCGAAATGGTTGGGATTGGAAAGTGAACAACGCCTGAACGGATACGGGGTCAGTGCTTGTGCGGTTTGTGATGGTTTCTTTTTCAGGAATAAGGAAGTAGCGATAGTTGGAGCCGGTGATACGGCCGCTGAAGAAGCTTTGTATCTATCCAAACTTTGCACAACAGTTCATATGTTCATTCGTAAGGATGCCATGAGGGCAAGCAAGGTAATGCAGGAAAGAGTATTGAATGCACCGAATATCAAAGTGTACTGGAATACCGATACCGAAGAGGTGATCGGGGAGAAAAATGTAACAGCTGTCCGAATTAAAAATAATAAAACCGGCGAAAAGCAGGAAATACCCATCAGTGGTTTCTTTGTAGCGATCGGTCACCAGCCCAACTCTGATATCTTTAAGCCATTCCTTCAAATGGATGAGGCAGGATATATTCAAACCATTCCCGGTACTTCAAAAACAAATGTGGAAGGTGTTTTCGCTGCAGGCGATGTGCAGGATAAGATATATCGCCAGGCGGTGAC
>JAEUVP010000031.1 GCA_016786805.1 Chitinophagaceae bacterium
AACGCTTCTTCTCTTGTCAGGGCATTCTCCATTTGATAACCCGCATCCGGCCACCCCTTCGCATCCTTTCTTACCACGGCCGCATAAAATGTTTTGAAAGTAGAAATATCTTCCACGGGAAAGTCGGTGCCCAAGGGTAACCAACCGTTTTGCTGTAACAGTTGTTTATAGGCGTAAGCACCTTTCACCCGTTCAGCACCAAGACGGTCAGCGGCCCAGTACATATCACTGGTGGCATGGGTGGGTTGCACTGATGGAATAATAGAGTTGGCACCAAATAAATTAAAATCATTTTGATTCACTACCTGTGCATGTTCAATACGCCAGCGCAGGTCATTCTTTCCTTTTAAATATTTGGCATAGATATTCAGGATGGCCCGGTTGCCGCTGTCGCCGATAGCATGGGTACACATCTGCAAATCCCTTTTACGCAGCACCTGTGCCACCGAATCAAAATGATTCAATGAACTTAACAGGAAGCCTGACCAGTTGGGTTTATCATGATAGGGCTCTAACAAACAGGCACCTCTTGAACCCAATGCACCATCTGCATAAACTTTCAAGCCCCGGATATTGATGCGGTCTGTTTTGGTCAGCCTGTCGGAATGTAAATAATCAATATTGGCCTTTGTATCACTCAGCATGATGTAGAGCCGCATCTTCAGTTCTTTCTTTTGCTGCAGGGCATAGATAGCGAGTGCCTGCTGGTAATCCAGCCCGCAGTCATCAATAGTGGTGAGACCGACCGCAAAACAATTTTTCTCGGCAGCCTGTAATGCTTTTTTGAATTGCTCTTCGGTAGGTGCAGGGATCTTTGCCGAAACAAGATCAACAGCATTATCAATTAATAAACCGGTCAGCTGGCCGTTCTTTACTTCTACATCACCACCGGTGAGTTTGTAACCGGCTTTTACACCCGCTGCATCCAGTGCTTTTTGGTTCACAACAGCAGCATGACCATCCACTCTTGTTAAGAAAACGGGACGATCCGGAAACAATTCATTCAATAATTTATTATCAGGAAATTCTTTTACCGCCCAGTCATTCTGGTCCCAGCCACGGCCGATCAGCCATCCATCCGGGTTGGCTGCTGCAAATGCTTTTAGTTTATCAATGATCTCTTCCCAACTGCCGGTACCAACAAGGTTCACCGTTTGCAATCCCAATCCATAACCTACAAAATGGGCATGTGCATCAATGAAACCGGGATAGATGAATTTTCCCTGTGCATCCACAGACTCGGTGGCACTGTATTTTTTTTGCAGTTCAGCCGTTGTTCCTGTTTCCACAATCTTACCTTCTTGGATGGCCATGGCCTCTTTGCTGGAGAAAGAAGAATCCACCGTGTAGATCGTTCCGTTATAGACAAGCAGGTCAACCTTTTCTTTAGTATTGCAGGAAAGAAGCAGGGAAAAAGAAAAGAGTAAAAAGAATAGTCTCATCATATTAATTTTTTCAGGCATCCGGGTTATCAGTCAATGAATTTCGGCGGATGCTTTTTGTTATGTTCTGTTTTATCCTGGAAGGCTTTAGCCACCGCTAAGATAGTGGCTTCATCATATAAATTGCCAATGAGGGTAATACTGAGTGGTGAACCATTCCGGTTAAAGCCAATGGGCATACAAACAACCGGGTGACCTGTCAGGTTCGTAATGGCAGTCTGGTTACCCGCAAAAGTGGGGACGATAAGTACATCATAATCTTGCATAAACGTATTCATGTCATCACATAGTTTCGACCGGTAGCGGTTGGCATTGATATATTCCACGGCAGGTATCAGCCTTGAAGTACGGAAAATATTTGGCCAGAAATTTTTATCCTGCCTTTCGATCAGGTCATCCCGGTCGGTCCGGGTCAGTTCATCAAAAGCAGCGGCTGATTCTGCACTGATCACCACATTCATGATGTCAAATGGATAAATGGCAGAATCCGGGAAGCTGATGGCTTTAATGTCTGCGCCTAATGAACGGTATACATCCAGTACTTTTCTTTCTGCTGCATTGCTGTCAAGTCTCCTGAAATAATTAGCTGCATAGCCAATGCGTAATTTTTTCATATCCGCTTTTCCGGTATAGTTAAATGCATGATCCACTGAACCCGGATCTTTTCCATCCGTGCCATTGATGACGGAGAAAACAATGGCTGCATCTTCGGCACTACGACAGATAGGGCCGACTTTATCCAAACTCCAGCTCAGCACCATACCGCCACTGCGGCTGACCGAACCGAATGTGGGTCGCAGTCCTGTTGTGCCGCAACGGGTGGAAGGAGATATGATCGAACCCCATGTTTCTGTACCAATAGCAAATGGTAAAAGGCCTGCTGCTGTTGCGGCGGCAGAACCAGCAGAGGAACCACTGGAACCCTGTTTTAAATTCCACGGATTTTTAGTGGCACCGCCAAACCATTTATTATCGAAGGCCAGTGCACCGAGTGAAAGCTTGGCACATAATACAGCCCCTGCATTTCTCAATTGCTGGTATACATAAGCATCTTCATCGATCACCTGGTCTTTATACGGTGTGCTGCCCCAGGTTGTTTTTGTTCCTTTCACGGCAAACAAATCTTTTAGCCCGTAAGGGATACCATGCAGCGGTCCCCGGTAAATACCTTTCTTCAATTCATTATCGGCCTGCCGGGCTTGTTGCAGGGCGATCTCTTCTGTTAAGGAGATAACACATTGCAATGTATCACCCCATTTTTTCAGGCGGGTAATGAAAAAAGTGGTCAGATCCACCGAACTGATCTTTTTATTTTTTACCAGGGAAGCTAATTGTGGCAGTGAATAAAACGCCAATTCATTCCGGTTAGCTGGTAACTGAACGTTAGCCGGTATGTTCCAGCTGATGGTTGTTTTTTGTTGTGGTATCTTTTTCCCAATAGCCGGGTTGAATGCAAAAGGGTAAGTAAGGTTATTCGGCGGATATAATTTATGCATGGCATTATATATATCCTTGTTCTCTTTTAATCCATCCAGCATGGAATCCGCTTCTGCACCGGTGAACGAAAGATCATAGAGGGATAATGCGTCTTTCACGATTTTGATGGAATCAGTTTTTGTTTGTGCTGTAGCGGAGAGAAACAGCAACGAACAGCAGGCAGCTATTAAAAATCTCATACAATTGGTTTTGCGTTGACTGAAATTAAAAGTAAAATCAATACCTTTTCCTAAAATCACCGGTATGAGAAAGATATTGTTTGCCCTGTTCGCCGTTATTATCGTTTCCTGTCAGCCAACTTCAACAAAGAAGGAGGGAGGGGATATGCCGGTGTCGGCCTATTTCAATTATGGTGACAGCAGTATAAGGCTGGCCGGAATCAAAATGATTCCCATTTCTACCCCCGTTGGCACTTTTAAAGTATGGACCAAACGATTTGGCAATAATCCCCGGATCAAAATATTATTATTGCATGGCGGCCCGGCCATGACACATGAGTACATGGAATGTTTTGAAAGCTTTTTCCCGGAGCAGGGATTTGAATTCTATGAATATGATCAGTTGGGTTCCTATTACAGTGACCAGCCGAAGGACAGCAGCCTCTGGACAACAGAACGTTTCGTGGAAGAAGTGGAGCAGGTGCGGACAGCACTCGGGATGAATAAAGATAATTTTTACCTGCTGGGCAATTCATGGGGCGGCATTTTAGCGATGCAGTATGCTTTGAAATACCAGGACAATTTAAAAGGGCTGATGATTTGTAATATGATGGCGAGTTGTCCTGAATATGGGAAGTATGCTGAAGAAGTATTAGCGAAGCAACTGAAACCCGAAGTGTTGTCAGAAATAAAAGCAATTGAAGCAAAAGCTGATTTCTCCAATCCCCGGTATATGGAATTACTGATCCCCAATTTTTACAAAGAGCATTTATGCCGCCTGGAAGAATGGCCTGATGGATTTAACCGTTCGATGAAACATGCCAACGGGGAGATATATACGATGATGCAGGGACCTTCGGAGTTTGGCATTGCGGGACGGTTAGCTAATTGGGATGTAAAGAACCGGCTCAAAGAAATAAAAGTACCCACGCTGATGGTGGGAGCAAAGCATGATACGATGGATCCCAAAGCCATGGAAGAACAAAGCAAGCTGGTACAAAAAGGCCGTTATCTCTATTGCCCGAATGGAAGTCACCTGGCCATGTGGGATGATCAAAAAGTCTTTATGGAGGGAGTTATCCAATTTATCAACGATGTTGATACAGGAACTTTTTAATTCTTTTCCTTTAATTTAAATGATCACCTGTTTTCCTGTTTAAACGGGCTAATTTTGATTCCCGCAACTGAATAGTATGGAATTGCCATTCGCACAACTCGGACAAAAATTCACCGGCCTGCTTTTTTTTGATAACTCCGCCATTCACCAGGCACAGTTACTGGCTTATTCAACCGATGCATCGGTGTACCAGGAAAAACCGTTGGCTGTTGCGATACCTTTCAATACAGGAGATATTCAGCAATTGATCATATTTGCCAATGAAAATAAGCTGACACTGATACCAAGAGCCGCCGGAACTTCTTTAGCCGGTCAGGTGGTGGGTAACGGGATTGTGGTGGATATATCTAAATATTTTACAAAGATCCTGGAAGTAAAT
This sequence comes from Chitinophagaceae bacterium, assembly GCA_016786805.1. Classification (GTDB taxonomy): domain Bacteria; phylum Bacteroidota; class Bacteroidia; order Chitinophagales; family Chitinophagaceae; genus CADEDV01. The sequence goes on from JAEUVP010000031.1 coordinate 4,594, forward strand.
AAGGAAGAGAAATGGGTACGGGTGCAGCCGGGTGTGATCAGGGATGATCTGAATTTTCATTTACGATCCTATGGATTGATGTTTGGCCCGGAAACATCCACGGCCAGCAGGGCCATGATCGGCGGTATGCTGGGAAATAATTCCTGCGGGTTGCATAGCATCGTTTGGGGTTCAGTAAGAGATCATGTGCAGGAAGTGACCGCTTTACTGAGTGATGGATCTGAAGTGATATTTAAAGCAGAAGATATTTCGGTCAATAATGGACAATCATCACTGAAAGAAAAAATTTACCAGGACCTGTACCAGTTATTAGGAGATCAACATAACCAGCAACTCATCCGGGATACATTTCCTAAACCAATTATCCGAAGAAGGAATACAGGCTATGCACTAGATAGTTTACTGGTCATGCGGCCGTTTACAGAAAATGGTGAGCCCTTTAATATTTGCAAACTCCTGGCCGGTTCAGAAGGAACGCTGGCTTTTATCACCGAAATAAAGATCGGGTTGCTTGATCTGCCACCGAAAGAAACAGCTGTTGTATGTATTCATTGTCATTCCATTATTGAATCGCTGAAAGCAAATATTGTAGCGTTGAAACAGCAGCCGATGGCATCCGAGCTGGTGGATAAATACATCATGGATTTTACCATTGGTCATCCTGAATACAGAAAGAACCGGTTCTTTATTGAGGGTGACCCTGCCGCACTATTGATGGTGGAGTTTATGGAGCATGATGTCATTGCAGTTCAGCAAAAAGCAAAGCAACTGATCGCATCATTACAGCAAGCAGGACTGGGTTATGCTTTTCCTGTATTATATAATGAACAAACAAAATTTGCCTGGGATGTGCGGAAAGCCGGTCTTGGTTTATTGCGCAACCTGAAAGGAGATACACAGCCCG
>JAEUVP010000034.1 GCA_016786805.1 Chitinophagaceae bacterium
GAACGTTTCGGCAGCAAGAACACAGCGGGCCTTGTTTTCTTTGCGGTGAAGAATAACCTGATCGACTAGTGAAATGAAGACAACGGTCTGAGTTTAGAACGTCATTTCCGGTACCTCCCCTTCAATAATCAATTTCCCGGCGGTCTTTGCTTTTATTTCATCCACTGAAACACCGGGTGCTCTCTCCAGCAGTTTAAACCCACCCGGGGTAATATCCAGCACAGCGAGGTCACTCACGATCTTCTTTACACAACCAACACCTGTCAGCGGCAAGGTACATGCGGGTAATAATTTGGATTCGCCTTTGGGATTGCTGTGCATCATGGCCACAATAATATTCTTGGCACTGGCCACCAGGTCCATCGCTCCTCCCATTCCTTTCACCATCTTGCCGGGTATCTTCCAGTTGGCAATATCTCCCTGTTCACTTACTTCCATGGCTCCTAATACGGTCAGGTCCACTTTCCCCGCCCTGATCATACCAAAACTCATAGCAGAATCAAAAAATACAGACCCCGGAACCGTGGTGATCGTTTGCTTACCGGCATTGATGAGGTCCGGATCTTCATCGCCTTCAAACGGAAATGGCCCCATCCCCAGCAAACCATTCTCGCTTTGTAATACCACATCGATCCCTGCAGGAATATAATTCGCCACGAGGGTGGGAATGCCAATACCCAGGTTTACATAGTAACCATCCCTTAACTCCCGGGCAATTCGTTGTGCGATTTGTTCCTTTGATAAAGCCATGATCTGTTAATTTCTTTTTCGGGTGGTTAGTTGCTCAATTCTTTTTTCATAGGCTGATCCCTGGAAAATGCGATGCACATAAATACCGGGAGTATGAATATGATCCGGATCCAATGCTCCGGCCGGAACCAGCTCTTCCACTTCTGCAATGGTGATCTTTCCCGCCATTGCCATCATCGGGTTAAAATTCCTGGCTGTTTCTTTATAGATAAGATTTCCTTGTGTATCGCCTTTCCATGCTTTGACAATGGCAAAGTCGGCATCAAAAGCATATTCCATCAGGTAATCTTTACCATTAAAGTTTCTTACTTCTTTACCACCCGCCACCTCTGTACCCACACCGGCAGGAGTAAAAACAGCCGGCATCCCATACCCTGCAGCCAGGCAGCGGGTAGCGAGTGTTCCCTGCGGAATGAGTTCCACTTCCAGTTCACCGCTTAATAGCTGTCTTTCAAATTCGGCATTCTCCCCCACATAAGAAGAGATCATTTTTTTAACCTGCTTTTGTTGCAGCATGAGCCCGATGCCAAAATCATCTACTCCGGCATTGTTGGAAATACAGGTAAGGCCTTTAATACCTTTTTTGACGAGAGCAGTAATACAATTTTCGGGGATACCACAAAGGCCAAAGCCTCCGAGCATGATCACAGCGCCATCATGAATATCATGGATAGCCTGTTCGGCAGTAGTAACAACTTTGTTCATTGGCAAATAATCAGGTGGTAAAAATACAGAAGTTCAGGAGATCAGTATCCGGCTATCAGTTTGCTTCAACAGGTTTCTTTATTTTTTGCTCAGGTGGAGTAACATCAAACGGAGGTTTCTCGGGGATATTGGCTTCGGGTGGCAGGCTTTGCTGCTGTCCTCTTACATTTAGCGAATCCAATATGTCTTTCATCAGTTTGGGGTGCGTCCGGTAATAAGTGAAGCTTTCAGCGTATTGTTCCCGGTTTGTTTTATTCAGCCGGAAAATCCGTTCATACATTTTTAGATACTCTGCGGTATCACGCAGGGAACTGTCCCTCGCCAGCATATACTCTTTCACGAACTCATCAGCCCGCAACATATCCCACATCACGTCTTCCATTTTCTCTTTAGGTAAAACACCCTTAGGAACATCGCCTTTGGAGCCACAGGCAACGAAAAGGATAACAAGAACTATAAAAAATGTAATTCTCATTTGATCTCTTTGTAAGCTGCAGCATTCGTTACATCAAGACGGACCAGCATATCCTTTGCCCTGGTCTTCACATCCCCATTTCCCTTGCTGAAAATTTTAACCAGCTCGGCACTTTTACCCTGGAAAAAAAACTGTAGTAACATGGAATTGGGATTCTCTGAGTTGATCGTATTCAAAAAATTCAGTGCATTAAGAATACCATTCCTGCCTTCATCTTCATTTTCGGCGAATATATCCATGCCGGAACGATAATACGCATATAATACATCATGGATCAGTGCAAACCGGCTGTTATTCAGGTTCTCGGCAAGCCAATACCTGTTACGAAGGCTTTCAAAAGATTTCCAGCCGGTAATATCGCCGCTCTCCGGGGCATTATTCACAATATTCCAGGCCTTTTTAAAATAAGGGTCGCCGCCCCGCAACGAAAAGGAATCATAATCCATTCCCAGTATGAGGTTGATATAATAGGCCAGTATGGCCGGGAGATTAGCCGCCATGGGATCATTACCCTGTACCCTGTTCTCATTAAATTCCACGGGCTGAAATTCGATATACCTGAATATAATATCATCATCAATGAAATTGATAATGGGAGAATCATACGTCGTGTTGTACACAGGGCGGGCCGCCTGTATCGTCAGCTTCGCTTTATAGATATTATTACCCATCTCCTGGTCAATATTGAGCAGGAAATTGCATTGGATCTTCTCGTTTGGATTAAACACATCTGCTGACCATTTCCGGTTATTGATAAAATTGGTCAGTGTTGTCTGCAGGGTATTGAATATCTTCTTATCAATATTCGTACTGATCCTGCTGGTAATCACAGTAAGTCTTGCCTGTATATCCTGTGCATCTGCCACAACAACTGCCAGCAGGAACAATGTGATCAGCCCAATTTTTCTATGCATAGTATAACCGGATTATAGTATCAACAATATCTTTAGCAACCGCCTGTTTCGATTTCGTTTCAAAATTAAACTCCTGCCCTTCCTTTCCGAAAATAGTGACTTTATTAGTATCATACCCGAAACCAGCACCACTGTCATTCAGCGAGTTTAATACAATAAGGTCGGCATTCTTTCGTACCAGTTTTTCTTTTGCATTGGCCTGTTCATTGTTTGTCTCCAGGGCAAATCCAACTAATACCTGGCCGCTTCTTTTCTTTTCGCCCAATTCTTTCAGGATGTCCTTTGTCTTTGTTAATGCAACCGTGAGGCCATCTTCCTTTTTTTTGATCTTTTCTGCTGCCGTCACCACCGGAGTATAATCTGCTACTGCCGCCGCCATAATGGCTATATCCGTTGTTGCATATACCTCCCAACAAGCCGCAAACATTTCTGCTGCTGTCTTTACCTTTTTAACGATGATCCCGTTTCCCGGCAATTCTGCCTGAACCGGTCCTGTTACCAATGTTACTTCAGCTCCTTGTTGTTGTAATTCCCTGGCAATGGCAATTCCCATCTTCCCGGAGGAATGATTGCCAATAAAACGAACGGGGTCGATCGGTTCGTATGTAGGCCCTGCAGTTACCAATGCTTTTTTACCGGTGAGCGGACGGGTCAAAAAAAAATTGTCGAGTAAGTATTGAATAATCTGTTCCGGTTCAGCCATTCTTCCATCGCCAAATAAACCACTGGCCAGTTCTCCTTTTTCTACCGGGATGATCTTGTTGCCAAAAGATTCTATTTTCTGAAGGTTGATCTTTGTGGCAGGATGGTGCCACATATCTTCATCCATGGCAGGAGCAATCACAACAGGACAGGTGGCCGATAAATAAACGGCCAGTAAAAGGTTATCGCATTGCCCGGAGGCCATTTTAGCCAGCGTATTGCAGCTCAAAGGGGCCACCAGCATCACATCAGCCCAGCGGCCGAGCATCACATGGTTGGACCAGCTTTGTTCATCAAACAGGTCAATTAAAACCGGGTTCTTAGAAAGCGTTGAAAGAGTTAAGGGGGAAACAAAATCTTTTGCTGATGGGGTCATGATCACTTTTACGTCGGCACCGGCTTTTACCAGCAACCGCACCAGGTAGACCGATTTATAGGCAGCTATGCTTCCTGTGATGCCGAGCAATATTTTTTTCCCCTGCAGCATTTGTCAAAAGTACTATTTACTTATAGAAAGCAAAAGCGATCCCACCGGTAGTGAGATCGCAATTATATATTCAGTTACCAGTCTTAGCTGAACAGTTCATCATCTCCTTTACGGAAATATACTTTCTCATCCATGAATTCCTGGGTAGCCAGCAAAGCAGGATTCGGCATACGTTCATAGGCTCTGGATATCTCGATCTGTTCTTTATTCTCATGGATCTCTTCCAGGCTGTCGGTATGGCTTGCAAATTCCTCGAGCTTATTGTGCAACTCCTCTTTCAGGGAAATGTTGATCTGGTTGGCCCTTTTGGCAACAATAGAAATTGATTCATACAAATTTCCTGTCTTGCCTTTTAGATCATCCAGGTTGCGGGTTTCAACATTATTAGTGATCCCGGCACTAAGCTGACGTCTTAATTTGCTCATTGCTTAAATTTTTAATATTGGTTTGCGATTGCTTTAAAAAATCTTCGGCTTCCTTTTTCAGTTTGCTTTCCGGGAAACGATCCACAAATTCATTACACTCATTAATTACCTTTTCGTAACGCTCTACCTGCTTTTCCTCCACACTCAGTTGTGCATAGCGATAATAGGATTTAATGATCATCAGCTTATACTCATCAGCTTTTTGCGATTCAGGATAGTTTTCCAGCAGGGTGGTAAATGATACCCCGGCTGCCCTGAACTGACCCAGGTCATAATACAGCTGTGCACTCTGATGATCCTTTGTTTCCAGCTTCTGGCGGCAAATATCAATGATCTCATTCGCCTCTTTATTTCTTTCCGAACCAGGGTGCATATTGATGAAGGTCTGCATCATCCCCATGGCTTTGATGGTATTGGTCTGGTCCAAAGCTGGTTTAGGAGATTGCTTATAAAAAGAATAAGCCCTCATATAATCAACTTCTTCAGCCCGGCTGCTGTTCGGGAATATTTCTAAAAAGGTTTTAAAGAGATTTTCCGCATTGAAATAGTCCAACTGGTAGTACGCACAATAGGCATACTTGTAATAAATATTCTCAAACTCCTTCCCTGTCTTAAAATAGGGCATCACATCTTCATACACCACCTGCGCCTTTGAATACTTCTTTTTTACAAAGAACTGTTCAGCCATACGCAGTTTATACTCCGGGTCTGGATTTTTGAGGAGTTTGGTCATACTGCCACCGCCACAACCGGCGAGAAGCACCGCTAAAAATAATACAGCTGTAAAACGCATAAAGGTTGGCAAAGTTAATTGATATGGGCAAAAGTTCCGGAAAAAAGATAGGTGACCAAAAACAGCCCGTTAAGGTTTTGGTAAAGGCCTCAAAATCCGGCTTTTACCATAAAAAATCATCAAAAAACCCCTCCCTGTAAAGGGAGGGGTTACTATCAGCAAAAAGTATAACGAGAAATTTTAGTTCTTACGCAGGTTCGGGTGCGGAGGAGTAACTGTGTTAGGTCCATCTTCGCCTTCAGCAGCTGCACGCAGGTCAACGGTATTGCAATCACCGCCTTCCTGGCCGTAGTTGAAGATAAAGCGGTCCACACTGATACCTTCTTTTTCCACCATATAAGAGATCACTTTATTTACATGATCCCAGCTCAGTTGCTGTTCTTTCTTATTAGAAGCGCAATAACCAACCACAACTACTTTACAACCCGGATTGTTACGCATTCTTGAAGCAACAGTAGCCAGTACAGCTTTGTTGTCATCATTCAGGTTGTTAGAACCAGCTTTGAAAGATACACTTGGTAACGCACCGAGCATAGTAGCACAATCATCTTTCTTAACACCCCATCCCGGGCAAGTTGAATCAGGACATGCAACAGGGCATTTACCGATACCATCTGCATCAACAGGCTGGCAGTAGGTTGGAGTGATCAATTCTTTATCCTTACAATCAGGTACACCATCACCATCTGTATCCTTGGATACACCATGGCTGTCAACAGGGCAACCTTGTGGAGTTTGTTCCTGGTCGAACTGGTCTGTTACACCATCGCCATCACTATCAGGCAGAACTGGCTTAGGCAAACGCATCAAACGTGGGTTGCGGATCTCGCTGTAAGCATAATCCAGTGGGTTCAACCACCACAGTGGCTCAACAGATTTTGCACCCAGGTTAATATTCAGACCGAGGGAAGTGAAATTATAAGAATCGAAATCGCCTGTTTGAGCAGCATCACCAACAGGATTTTCCTGCCAGCGCTGACCATCCAACAGGTCATCTTTGGTAATCGTCCACCTGTTTTCTAACGCCAGGTTAAGACGGTTGCTCAATTTGAAAGCTAACCCTAAACCTACAGTAGCAGTAGGTTTGAAAGTGTTACCAAATAACTTCGGACGACGTTCGCCCTGGTTTTCAGCAGCAGTTTCGTAGGAATCATCCATCAAATCTTTCAATGCTTTGCGGGTATCCTTTCTGTTCTTATAAACACCACCAGTGATGTTATTGAAGAAATCATAAGGCGTATTACCGTCAAGAGCATTCACTTTAGTTTCATATACAGTACCACCGATACCAGCAAATCCGTAGATATTGAAACCAGTTTTAGATTTGTGGAAACGGATATTGTTCAATGTAACAACACCTTGTAAAGAAAGGTCCTGTACTTTAGAACGGTAATTATAATATACCGGATCGAAAGGCTGAGTACCAGTAGGATCAAGTGTACCAACAGTGTAATCAGGCATACCCGGTTGTCTTACCGGTGCATTATAGTTACCAAACCAGGCAGGATTGTAACCATAGTTATTTGATTGTATCCAGCTAAGACCTTTACCTACGGCGTTGATATATTCTAAACGCATGGAAAATACATAACCGAAAGCCTTTCTAACGTGGATACCGAAATTCGGAGCGGTCAGAAATACAGCCGGAACATCGCCGCTGATCTGGAAAAGACCATATTTCAGACCAATTTCCCATTGGTTACGGGGTTTTGCCGGAAAATTGCCAGTTCCTTGCAGGAACTCATTGTGCTGAGGCATTCTCTTGGAAGGTATCTGAGTAGAATCATACGTAGTTCCAATCTTCACCTGTGAAAACATGTTCAATGACAGGAAGAATGCAGCCATCATGAACAGTAAATACTTTTTGCTTGCCATAACTAAGGATTAAGATTTATGAAAACATTGTCCTAATAATTTGCAAAAATAGAGCTTGAAGCTTAAAAACCAAATTTTTATGGTAATTATTTACCTCTATTCACATTATTTCTCAATTACTTAGTCAAGAAATGGCTTCATTTTGATGCACGATGCAGTAATTATTTTTTTGCAGCGTAAATTGCCATTTTATACATGAAGCTACCTGGTGACCTCATCGAGCCCGAATTGAAAAATTTTGCACTGCATTTCAGGGAAGCGGTTCGCAGCAACACCCCGCTGCTGGACCGTATTATGCGATTTATCGTAAAAAGAAAGGGTAAACAACTCCGACCAATGTTTGTGCTTCTTTCTGCAAAATTGAACGGGGAAGTGAACGATGCGGCGTACCGGGCCGCCTCCCTGGTTGAATTGCTGCATACCGCCACCCTGGTTCACGATGATGTGGTAGATGATTCCATGGAGCGGAGAGGTTTTTTCTCCACTTATGCCCTCTGGAAGGCGAAAGCGAATGTGCTGATCGGTGATTACCTCCTGGCAAAAGGTCTGTTGCTTTCACTTGATCATAATGACCACCGTATCCTTCATATCCTTTCTGATGCAGTACGCAAAATGAGTGAGGGTGAATTATTACAACTTGAAAAAGCCCGTTCACTGAACCTGAAAGAAGATGTTTATTTTGAGATCATCAAAAACAAAACGGCTTCACTACTGGCCTCTGCCTGCGCTGCGGGTGCATGGTCCACCAGCAATGATGAAACGATAACGGAGAAAATGAGATTGTTTGGTGAAAAAGCAGGTATCGCTTTCCAGATCAAGGACGACCTGTTTGATTATGCCAGTGAAAATGTTGGCAAACCAACCGGCAATGATATCAAAGAAAAAAAATTGACGCTGCCACTTATTTATTCGCTTAACAATATCGACAAAGCAACAAGGCGGAAGATGATCTATATCATCAAAAACAATAATACTGATAAAAAGAAAGTGCAGTGGGTAATAAAACAGGTGGAACAAACCGGTGGCATCAGCTATGCCACTCAAAAAATGAATGCGTACAAAGAAGAAGCCTTACAATTGCTTCACCAGTTTCCTGAAACTCCTGTCCGGAAAGGATTAGAAGACATGGTACTGTTTGTTACTGATCGTAAATACTAACTAAGGTTAAGCTCAAAAAAGAGTAGTGTTGCAAGATGACAGTAAAAAGATGGAATCAACTTACTATTGACCGGGAAAGGACCGAAGCTTTACAGCAGGCACTGAAAGTAAATCCTGTTATCTGCAGTATCCTGGTGCAACGGGGTATTGACACCTATGATGCGGCTAAAGATTTTTTCAGGCCGCAACTATCAGACCTGCATGATCCCTGGCTGATGAAGGATATGGCTAAAGCGGTGGAAAGAATTATTACTGCTGTTAACAGTAATGAAAAAATTCTTGTCTTTGGTGATTATGATGTGGATGGCACCACATCTGTTGCCTGCATGTACCAATTCTTAAAAAAGATCCATTCCAATCTTGATTTTTATATTCCGCACCGTTACCGTGAAGGATATGGGGTGAGCAAAGCAGGAATTGATTTTGCCAGTGAAAATAATTTTTCCCTGATCATTTCTCTCGATTGTGGCATTAAGTCCGCTGATCTTATTGCTTATGCAAAAACACTGGGTATAGATTTTATTGTTTGTGACCATCACCTTCCTGATGAAGTAGTTCCTGATGCAGTAGCTATACTGAATCCCAAACAAAAGGATTGTACTTATCCCTATAAAGAATTATGCGGCTGTGGTGTTGGTTTCAAACTGATACAGGCATTGGCCCCGCAGTTCAGCCTTTCCGATAATGATGTATATGAATTTCTTGACTTGCTGGCCACTGCCATCGCCGCCGACATTGTTCCGATGACGGGAGAGAACAGGATCATGGCTTTTCATGGATTGAAAAAAGCTAATGAAAACCCCAACAAGGGCATCAAAGCATTAATGCAGCTCAGCGGTCTTGGCAAAGAAATGCATATCAATAATCTTGTTTTCATGATCGCACCCCGGGTGAATGCAGCGGGGAGAATGGACGATGCCCGCAAAGCAGTGCAGATGTTCGTTGCAGAAACGGAGAACGAAGCCCTTCATTATGCAGAAATGCTGCACAGTGATAATACTGACCGTAAAGAAGCAGACAGCAATATCACCGATGAAGCATTATCACTTATCCGGGAAAATGCGGCCTGGACATCCCGCAAATCAACACTGGTATTTAAAGAGCATTGGCATAAAGGAGTGGTGGGTATTGTTGCATCAAGGCTGATCGAACATTATTACCGTCCTACTATTGTGCTGACGAGGTCAGGCGATTATGCAGCCGGCAGTGCCCGTAGTGTCCCGGGTTTTAATTTATACGAAGCTATTCATGCCTGTCGTGAACATTTACTGGGATACGGAGGTCATTTTGCTGCAGCAGGAATGACATTGGAATTAGAACAGGTGGATGCATTCCGGGAAAAATTTGAGCAGGTGGTCTCTTCCACTATCGATCCTGAATTATTAATACCGGAGATCGTTATTGATGCTGCCATCTCCTTACAAGATATTACCTGGCCCTTTTATAATATACTCGGGCAAATGGAACCTTTTGGGCCCGAAAATCTGCGTCCTGTTTTTGTCGTTGAAAAAGTAATGGATACCGGCTATTCCAAAATTGTGAAGGAACAGCATATCCGTTTTTCTGTACGGCAGGATAATGTAACAATAACAGGTATTGGTTTTGGTATGGCTGAAAAATTCGCTTTGCTCCAGTTGAAAAAACCGGTGGATATTGTTTTCAAAATTGATGAGAACGAATGGAACGGGGAAAAAAGCCTGCAACTACGAGTGATCGACTTCCGGCTTTCTGAGTAATAACCCCGGTCATTCAATAACAGGAATTTCTGCACTACCTTTACCAGCTGAAATAAATTCGATGAAAAGAATTTTACTCTTCCTTTTTTTACTCCCTGT
>JAEUVP010000035.1 GCA_016786805.1 Chitinophagaceae bacterium
AGAGAAGGACAGGCTAAATGATGTTGAGATCGTTTCCATCACCTTGCGTGGGGATATAGAAATTGATAAACCTGAATACCAGTCTGCTTTTCATATTAATTCCATGTTCGTATCGGCTTCAGTCCGAAATGCAGTAAAGGAGGGCAGAGCTGATTTTATCCCTGTTTTCCTGAGTGATATTCCCGATCTTTTCAAAAGAAAGATCATGGAAGTGGATGTGGCTATTGTGCAGGTTTCACCACCGGATGAGCATGGGTATTGTTCGCTGAGCCTTTCTATTGATATTGCCCGTTCGGCTGTAGATAGTGCGAAGCATATTATTGCGCTGGTCAATCCATCACTGCCCCGCACACACGGAGATGGCATGATACATACGGACAGGTTTACCAAAATGGTATTTCATGAAGCCGCGGTTCCGGAGGAGAATTATGGCGATAAAGTGGGAGAGGCAGAAATGATCATTGGCAAAAATATAGCCGGTATGATCGATGATGGCAGTACGATACAAATGGGAATTGGTACTATTCCGGATGCGGTACTCCGTTTTCTAAGTAACCATAAGGATCTGGGTGTACATACTGAAATGCTGAGCGATGGTATTATTGACCTCGTTGAGAAAGATGTGATCAACAACCGTAAAAAAAGGATACACCCCAATAAGTCAGTGAGTTCATTTGCAGTGGGTACAAGAAAATTGTACGATTATATTGATGATAACCCTTCTTTCGCTTTCCTGGACATTGATTATGTCAATGACCCGCATGTAATCCGCAGGAACCCTAAGGTAATTGCTATTAATAGTGCAATAGAAGTGGATCTGACAGGCCAGGTTTGTGCAGATAGTATTGGAGAGTACCAGTATAGTGGTATCGGCGGGCAAATGGATTTTATGCGGGGTGCTGCATTAAGTGAAGATGGGAAGCCAATTATTGCATTGACCAGCCGTACAACAAAAGGAGTTTCCCGGATTGTTACCAACCTGAAACCCGGGGCCGGTGTTGTTACTACAAGGGGCCATGTACACTACGTAGTAACAGAGTATGGAGTGGCCTTCTTATTTGGAAAGAACCTTCGCCAGCGAGCAAAATCCCTGATCGAAATAGCACATCCTGATGACCGGGAAAGTCTTGACAGGTATTGTCATGAACGCTTTAAGATATTCTGACCTCTTTTCTCATGTAATGGTTAATGAAAAAAAGCCCCGCCTGATTCCTCAGTGCAGGGCTTTTTTGGCTTAATTGAATAATCTTAGTTAATCTTTTTTACCAGGGTCTCTTCAACATAATGGTTGTTCTGGTTAATTTCATAAACCACAGTTTTGTTAGATTTCTTACCTGTGATCTCGAAACGCAGTGCTTCACCATCGCCTATCTCTTCAATATTCAGCATGAATTTCTTGGAAATAACATTGCTGTTTACATTTTCCCTGTACAATGAATTACCAAAACTGTCGCGGATAACAACTACATATTCGTTATCGGCTGTTCCAGGTTTAAAATTCAGTTCAAATACGGGTTTGTTCTTGAAATTGCCAAGGAATTTCAATTCAACAGCTGCTGTGTTGTTTGTTTCATCAATGGCTTGTGCTGCCGGTGCTATTGCTAATGTTACTACAGTCAGCAAAGCGATGGCGGCGTTACGGAAATTTAATACACTTTTCATGGTTATACTTTTTAGAGTTAAAAATTAAAAATTGTTAAAACAGATGACGGCAACCGATGAGGACAAGCAATGGGCAAACAAAGGGGCAAGTTTCGCTACCAGGTCAAGCAGAGGGTGAAATACCGGTAGAAGTTTTGGTTAGAAGAAGCGTTCCGCTTTTTAAATAACTAATGCAAACATATGCCGGCAATTCTGGCACATCAAACCATGTTTTTGCGGATTTCAGTGTCCTTAAAATTGGATAGTGGTATATAAAGCGATATTTTACAGTTGATTACACAGGTATGCATCATGATGTCCAACACCCAAAATTTGCCATTTTCTGCCTGTTTGTAGAGGGAAACCCTTAATCTCCATTTTTTATCGGAACTAAGTACCTGATTTTCAGGAGTGGGGTTTATGTGTTAGGAAATTAATTTTTTCTTTCATTTTCAGGGTGCAAAAAAATACTATCTTCAGCCGCCTTCAAGTGTTGATATAAAGGCGTAAATAGCTTTCATTCAACCAAATGAAAGGAATTTTGTTATTAACAAGTAGAGCCACGGCTGAAGCTTGGGGAAGAACTAAAAAAAGGAGTTTAATTATGGCATTTAAGAAAGATGATATCATCATCATTGAACCGAAAGAAATGTTCGTGGGCAAAAAAGACGCCCCTGTCACATTAATGGAATTTGGCGAGTACGAAAGTGAGGATTGCGCCAAGGCGAACGAAATCGTTAAACAATTGCTGGAAGAATATGAAGGCAAGATCAGGTTTAACTTCCGTCATTTCCCGCTAACAATGATACACCAGCGAAGCCTTAAGGCCAGCGAATCCGCTGTAGCTGCAGGCCAGGAAGGTAAGTTCTGGGAAATGCACAATGTATTGTTCAGTAATCGCCGCAACCTGGGTACAACAAGCCTGAAACTGCATTCTAAGGAAGCAGGAGTTAATAACAAGAAATTCCTGGATGACCTGGTTAATGGTGTGTATGGCTGGCAGGTGCAGGACGATTTAAAAGAAGGGATTAACAGGGGTGTAAAAGAGTTACCGGCTTTCTTTATTAATGATGAGCCTTTTACAGGTAAACCGACTTTTGCAAACCTTAGTGCTGCGATAGAATCTGCGTTGAAAAAAGTAAAGAAAAAAGCTCCGGCAAAACAAAGAGCTTAATACGAATAGCCCAAAACATTGAATCCTGTCTTTTTTGAGACAGGATTTTTTATTTAGCAGAACCAACTATAATTTATCTCCGTCCTCTTCCCGCAGCAGGTCTTCTTGTCCTTGGCTGGTAGGCCGGTGAGGGTCCTAATTCATCAGGTACTTTTGCTTTGGGTACCGGTTTGCCTAATAGTTGTTCTATCGAAGCAAATTTATTTTGTTCCCTCGGGCTGATAAAGGTATAAGCAGTTCCATCTGTTTCAGCACGGGCCGTACGGCCAATACGATGCACATAATCTTCTCCATCATGGGGAACATCATAATTAATAACAAGGTCGATATGGTCGACATCAATACCACGGCTGAGGATATCGGTCGCTACCAGGATGGGCAGGCGTTTGCTGATAAAACTGCGGAGTACTTCTTCCCGCTGGGCCTGTTCGAGGTCAGAATGAATTTCTTCTGCGGGTATACCGGCTCTTTTCAATTCACGGGTCAGCAGTTTTACCTGTTGTTTCTTGGAACAAAAGATAATGATAGATTTGAACTGCCGGCTTTTCAGTAACATTTTCACCAGTGGCATTTTCTGGTCTTCATTGATCACAAAGGCCTGCTGCACTATTTTTTCCGGCGGTTTTGAGATGGCAATATTGATTTCAGCCGGGTGTTGTAATATTTTTTGGGCCAGCGTTCTGATCCGCTGTGGCATGGTGGCAGAGAATAATAACGTCTGCCTTTTTGCAGGGAGCTCGTTAATGATCCGCATGATATCATCATGGAATCCCATGTCCAGCATACGGTCAGCTTCATCCAATACCAGGTATTTCAGGCCTTTGATCTTTACATATCCCATATTGATATGGGATATCATTTTACCGGGTGTGCACACCACGATATCAACCCCTTTTGAGAGGGCTTGTTTTTCCTGCACGAATGAATTGCCATCTCCACCACCATATACGGCAATCGAGCTGACAGAAGTAAAATAGGAAAGCCCCTCCAGGTGTTCGCTGATCTGGACTGCCAGTTCCCTGGTTGGTACAATGATCATGGCACTGATATGATGATCGTCGTGATGACTGGTGAGCAAGTGATTTAATAAGGGAAGGAGGAAAGCGGCTGTTTTACCGGTGCCGGTTTGTGCCGAAGCAATGATATCCCGGCCTTGCAATACAAGCGGGATAACCTGTTCCTGAACAGGAGTGGCGTCTTCATAATTGCTGGCAGCAATGCCTTCCAATAAGTTTTCGTGGAAATTAAATTCGGTGAATTTCAAGTGACAAATAGAGATTAGTTGGGCAGAATTGTTTTCGTAAAGATAGGGTTAAATCCATTTTCAGATAATAGCAAAAAAGGAGGGCCAAAGCCCCCCTTTTCAAACTTATTATACGATGGTGATTACCAGCGGTTGTTTGAGTTAGAATAAGAAGGCCTTGGCTTTCTTTCTTCTTTTGGCTTAGCTTCAGCAACTTTGATAGAACGGCCATCAACCATAGCGCCATCCAGTTCAGCAATTGCTTTTTTAGAAGCTTCGTCATCAGACATTTCAACAAAACCGAAACCTTTGCTGCGGTTAGTGAATTTGTCCATAATAACTTTAGCAGAAGTTACTTCTCCGTACTCTGCAAAATAAGACATCAGGTCTTCGTCTTGTACAGCGAAGCTCAGATTTGAAACGTAAATGTTCATCAATAAAAATTAAAGATCAAAAATGCTTGAGAAAAACGCAACGTAAAGAAGACTAACTATTAGCAGATCCTTCGATTATACTCAGGATTGAGGGCTTAGCAGAAAAAATCGTTCACTTACAAACTTAACGTCGAACTCAAATTAACAATGCAAATATAAGACTGTTAATTGACAATCTCTTTTTTATTTATTATTCCACTTGTTAAATAATAAATAACAACAGCCAAACTGCTAAGAAGTAGCAGTTTGATTCGTATAAATAAAATACTTGTTGGTCTTAATTAGAAGCGGGAGGCTCTGCATTAAACATATTATTATTGTTTTCTTCCCTCTTGCGAATACCGAAGTTGTAGCGAAGATTAATACCTACCCTCCGGGTATCTGACTGCCGTAAGCCACTGGCGTCTACGGAACCCTGTTTAAGGGTAAAATTATTTTTATTCGACGCAAACATATCACTCAGGCTGAGGGTAACCACCAGTTTATCTTTCATGAACCTCCTGTTGATGCTGGTATTCAGTGATCCGAAGGAACTGAGCTCATATAATTGCTGCTGTCCTTTCAATCGCATAAAGCCATTTAAGGTTATCACTGATTTTTTATCAATTTTAAAAGTTTGGTATGTAAAGAAAGTCCAGGTACCTTTTTTGAAGGAAAGTGGCTGGTTCTGGTATAATCCCTGGTAGAAGTTATGGTTATATTGAGTGCCAATCACGAAGAAATACCTTCCTCCGGGTGGCAAAGCACCCAGTGCCCGGAAATACCATTCCTTGTTCTTGCCAAGATTATCATAGGTCCGGTAAGCCTGGCTCCGGCTGCTGTCGGCCTGGTAAACAACATTGGTAAAAATATCTTTGGTGTCATTTATCCCCACGGCCAGTATAGGCCTTTCATCTACGCTGATATTGGCTTCATAATTCTGGTTAAACTGGGGCCGCAATGAAGGGTTACCTGTTTCACTGAGGTATTCATCCACATATCTTGAAAACGGATTTAGCTGGCTGTAAGACGGCCTGTTGATGGTCCGGCGGTAAACAAGGTATGCCCTCAGATCATACCCTGCGATCTTCATCAAACTTTTGCTGAGATAGATGTAAGGAAAGAGGTCCGTCCGCTGAATGGAGAACGAAGTATCACCTGGAACCAACTGCCGCCCTTTCATATTCGTATTCTCCAGCCTGGAGCCAAACTTTACGACAAAGTCCTTACCAAGGGTCTTTGATCCCTGCAGGTAAAAAGCATTGATATTCTCATTGTAACGGAATGTATTTGTACGGCTGCTATCAACCTTGCGGACGCCATTCGATTCGCGGAAATAATTTGTTTTGTTCCGGTAATTGTTGACGGATGCCTGCAACCCTGTTTCCAGCGTAAATCTTTTCTTCATCTTTAGCTTCAGGTCAGATTTTGCATTGAAATAGTCACGGGTATTATCAGCTTTGCCATCACCACCGGATAGTATCGGAAAAGGGGTATTGTATTGTGTAAAGAAAACCTGGTCCGATTTATTGCTACTGCGGCTATACCAGGTATCATTAGTCCATTCGGATCCCAATGAATCAATCTTATATTTAGATTCAACACCATTGCCCAGCGTTAATGAACTGCCATCATTATCCACCCCGTTCAGGCTGTTGGAAAGTAATTGTGAGCTGCTGATCTTCTGGATGCTGTTCTTATTTTCCGAATGGGTATTGAACTTATTATAACTGGCAGTGGCATCATAAGTGAGCTCCCATTTTTTTGAAAGTTCATAGGTGAGTGCATAAGCAGCATAGTAATTATTGCCAGGATATTTTGTCAGGGCATGCTGACTGAGCATGGAGTCGGGGGCAAATATCCTGTCGGTCTTTATTTGCTCATACGAATCACGGTGGTTATAATTGATGTTCAGTGATGAACTCTTCTTTCCATCATTATTATTAAGAGTGAAACCAATAAACTGGTTGCCATAAGTTCCTTGTTGTATGCCTGCGTTCACACTGCCTGTTAGCCCTATTTTCACACCTTTTTTCAGTACAACATTGACGACGCCGCCACTGCTCGTGGCATCGTATTTGGCAGAAGGGGTTCTTACAATCTCAATTTTTGAAATTGAGTTGGGAGGCAAACTTTTGAGCATACTGGCCATATCCGCTGCACTCATTCTCATATCCCTGCCATTGATCTGCACGGCGGCAGGGGTGAGGCTGCTGATATAAATATTGCCATCCTGGTCAACAAATAATCCCGGAGTCTTCTCAATCACTTCGTACCCGCTGGTGGAAGCGGCGACCAGGTTTTCCGGATCAACAATTGTTTTGTCATCCTCCTGCCGCATCAATGGTTTTTGCGATGTAACCACAACACCCGATAAGGTTTTTGCTGCAGGTTCAAGACTGAAGGAAAACATTGTTCTATTACTGCTTACAGTAATGCCTTTTTCCAGGGATTGATAATTGACAGAACTGATAGTAACGAGGTACTGACCTTCCTTATTCAGTCGGAAAACAGCGATACCACTGCTGTCGGCCACTTTTTTTAACACCTGGGTACTGTCAAGCCTGCTGGTTATAGCAACAGATGCAAAAGCAACAGGCTCCTTTTTCTGATTTATTATTTTGAGGCTGACCGGAATTTCCTGAGCAAATATGGAAGTGGTAAAGAGAATTACTATAAGGAATAAAAATATTTTCAGGGAAGGAAGGAAGCTGATTTTCATGAATAATAATGGCTGGTGATAAAGATCAAAAATAACTAAATCTGCTGCTGTTCAAACTGAAAGCGCTGTCTACCTGCCGATTTTTAAAACTTTTAACCTTTCTGATTTTATCGCTTATGACGGATTCTTTTCTGGTGATGGATATTTTTAGCTTCATCGACTGAATGAGTGGAATGAATATCATTTTCTTTTTTGGCCAGCTCGGAAAGTTTGACATAGAATTTTTTGATCGTTTCCAGTTCTTCCGTGGAAAGATCTTCCACATCCACCAGACGGTTGCTGGCAGAAGAAGAGGCGGCGATCAGTTCGTTCAGTTTCAGGTGCAAAGCCACGGTATCTTTATTTTGAGATTGCTGAATGACAAATACCATTAGAAAGGTGATGATAGTGGTGCCTGTATTGATCACCAGTTGCCAGGTATCTGAGTAATGAAAAATGGGCCCCGTTACCACCCATCCAATGATGATCAAAAGGGCAAATATAAAGGCCAATGGTTTGCCCGTGGCTTTGGTTACTTTACCTGAAAATTTTTCAAACAGCAGGTTGATCATTTTTTTCATAAAATCAGTGACAGGAGTTTTGTTGATCTCGTTGCCAATACCGAAATTTAATCATTCTGATCCAGCAATGGTACAATTCACAACCACTATACACAAGTTTGCCAAACAGGGAGAGAAGACTGGCTGGACCTATATTGAAATACCTGCTGACCTGGCACAGCAATTAAAACCAGGGAATAAAAAAGAATTTAAAGTAAAAGGCAAGCTGGATGCCTTTCCTGTCAAGCGAATGTCTGCTATCCCAATGGGCGGCGGTAAGTTTATTCTTGCCCTCAATGCAGCTATCCGGAAAGGCATAGCGAAAAAGCAGGGTGCCATGCTCAAAGTGCAATTGACAGAGGATAAAAGTGAGTTTGTTTTTAATACTGATTTTATAGAATGTTTGAATGATGAACCATCAGCTAAGGAGTTTTTCCAATCCCTGGCAGGTTCTCATCAGCGATACTTCAGTAAATGGATAGATGATGCAAAAACAGAACCGACCCGGACCAAAAGGATCGCTATGGCAGTAAATGCGCTTTCCAAAAAATGGGGTTATGGGGAGATGATCAGGGCCAATAAAAAGGATAACTTATAAAAAATGCCGGGCCACCTGGCCCGGCACGCAGTGATTCTTGCCCACATCAATTAATAGATCCTTTCTTCCTCCCATTTCACTGTAGTATACAACCGCCCTGTTTTTCGTAGTATTTCTTTTATATAATAACTGCTGAGTTCTTTGGGGTCATACCCGCTGAATTCTTTTCCCAGTTTAACCACATTTTCCTTGTACATTTTATTTTCCAGGACTTCCTCCACGGCTTTTCTTACCTGTTGTGGTTTGGGCCATTCTGTTTTCAGGTTCACTCCGAGTTTAAAATACCCAACTCTTGCATTGATCTCGTTTTTGCCTTCATGAACACCGGCCACCACCAGCGGCAATTGGTTTTCAATACCCAGCATCACACCACCGTATCCGCCATTGGTGATATAGGCATCTGCATAGGGCATGATATCGGCGAAGGGTATAAAATCTTCAATGACCAGGTTGTATTGCGGGAAACGTTTTCTTAATTCTTCTGTGCCTGACCCGCCAGTTGTCGCAATTACCAGCACATCAGTATCCTTGAATGCTTCCAGCGTGGGCACAATGATCTTTTCATGATTTTTTTCTACTGTTCCCTGTGTTACGATCACTACTTTTTCATATTGGTTCAGTTTGGAGTTAAACCAGGCTGAATTTTGTTTCTTGGGCTGGTAAGGAAGCAAAGAGCCAATAAAGCGAACATTTTTTCCAAGATCGCTGCGGTAATATTCAAAACCCGGCGTGCCACTTTGCAGCAGGATCGTTGCTTTTTTTACCAGCAGGTCAAAAGCACTGAGATTAAAATGTTCAATTCCATATTCGCCCAATATCGTATGCATCACCTTATTGGCTTTACGGAACAATACACGGTCAGCAAAATAGCGGAGGAAACTTTGCTTGACCTTGCCGATAAATGTATAGGAAGGTGTCATCCCAAGACCGGGGGGAGCCAGGTCTACAGAAGTTTCGGGTAATGGAAACACACCGACAGAGGCAACCGGGATATTCATTTTATCAGTAATAAAAGGAATACCGGAGAAAGCACAGTCTGCCACCACAAGATCAAAAGCAAATTCTTTGTAAATATCCAGCAGGTCAGCATAGTATTCCGGCCCTCTCAATACAAAAGCATTGATAATATCAAAACTGAGTTTGCCGACCATGCCTTTGATCTTTTCCCGTTCCGGAAAAACCTGCTCCAGGTTGGTAGCGTTGATATCCTTTGCTTTTTTAAACGTGTAATGCGGAATATTTAACCGGCTGATCTTAGCGGCATATATTTCGGATGTATACCAGCGGACATCACAACCTAGTTGCTGTAAATGAGCAGCTAATCCTGTTAAAGGATTAAAGTGACCGTCAGCGGGGAAATTGGCAAATAGAATTTTTTTGCCGGCCAGGGCAGCAATGGATTGCCTGGCATCATTACTCAAATTGTTCTTGTTCATCATGACTGAATTTTATAGTAAGGTTTAATTGAAGCACAATGTTAACAGGGGTTCCTGCGGGGCAATACCTAAAAATGAATCAACTGACTAGCGGAAAGACAGGCTGAAGGAAGTGGCGGATGAATTGAAAATGTGTTTATTTGCAATATGATTCAGTCTGTAAGTGATTTTAAGCAGCCTTTTTTCATTGGCATCGCCGGTACGGGTATGAGTGCTATTGCACAATACCTGCAGGGAAGAGGAAAGCAGGTGTCGGGTAGTGACCGTTTTTTTAAAGAAGGAGAATATAATGAGACAAAAGAGAAACTGGAAGCTGAAGGGATCCGGTGTTTTTTGCAGAATGGGGAAGGAATAACCAGAGAAACTGACCTTGTGGTTGTTTCTACGGCCGTGGAAGACACGGTAACAGAAGTGCAAAAAGCAAAAGCATTGCATATCCCTATTATCAAAAGATCCGAATTACTCTCTGTTATTGCTGATAGTAAAAAAACAATCGCTGTGGGTGGCACCAGTGGCAAGAGCACCACCAGTGCCATGTTGTTTGACATACTTGAGTATGCAGGCATGCAGCCGAGTATCATCAGCGGGGCAGGTTTGGTGAGCATCATTAAAGAAGGAAAAATCGGCAATGCCAAAGCAGGAGACGGGGAGTGGCTGGTAATTGAAGCTGATGAAAGTGATGGATCAATTGTTCAGTATAAACCGGAGATTGGATTATTGCTGAATGTGGATAAGGATCATAAAGAAATCAATGTACTGATGGAGGTATTTGAAACGTTTAAAAAGAATAGCAAGAAATTTGTAGTCAACGATTCACATGAACTAGCAAAACAACTTTCACAGGATAAGCAATTTGATTTCTCCCTTCACCAGGGATCAGATGCTGGTTATATTGCCAGCGATTTTAAGCAGGACGGGCTCACGATTTCTTTC
>JAEUVP010000046.1 GCA_016786805.1 Chitinophagaceae bacterium
TTGGTAAAATCAGCGTTGAATTGCTGGCGGATAGCCGGTATCATGTATCAATGGTTTATGCAAAGTAAGTTACTGCATGAACGGATAGCCACCAAACAGAAGTAAAGGGGGATTTGCCACAAAGGCACGAAGACACAAAGCTTGTTATAAAACGAAGGGACTATAGACTCTTAACTAAGCTTCCACCATTTCAAACTTTCCCACCGACTGGTTCAGGAAGTTGGGGAGAATATGGGCATGTGTCCACCTGATCTTATCCGGGTGATCGAGGAACTCCAGCATATTATTGAGTTTGTCCTCACCATGACTTTCAATCACGGTCTTTCTTTTTTCTTCCAGTTGCAGGTACATACTCATGCCTGGTGCATCGGCTTCGGGATGGAATTGTGTGCCGATCATATACTCATTAAAACGGACACCCATCAAAGCCCTTTCATAAGGAACATGCGGACGACTTTTTTCAATACATAAAACTTTGGCGCCCATTTTATGCAACAGGTCATGATTAGGTTGTATCACCTGGTAGTCGCGGCTATCCACACCGTAAAAAGGATCACGGAGACCATCAAATACCATTTCTTCTTTACCAGCTTCCAGCATATGGATAGGGAACACACCAAAAGCTGTTGATTTCCGTTTGCAGACCAAACCAATATTGTAATAACGGCTGGCTAACTGGAAAGAATGACAGATGAAGAAGATGTATTTTTTCTGTGTGTTGTCAGGATTGTTGTTCCAGCGTTCCATGCTGTCGAGCCAGCGGCACCAGCTGATATCCCAGTCATCAAAACGGGTGGAGAGGGGATCACCGGGGCCACCACTAGAAATATATATGTCGAAGGAAGTATCGGGCAGTTCATTTTTCTGGCGCACATCAAATTCTTCGCAAATCGTATCGAAATTGTTGGAAGTTGCCCATTCACCAATGATCTCCCGGATACAGCGCATGCCCTGGTTGGCTTTGCCTTCATAGAGATCGAGAATAGCGATACGAACTAACCTTTTATCTGTCCAGCCCATGCCGCAAACATAATCATTTTTGCCGGAGGGGCTTGTCGTACAAACGATGAAATTGCCCACAAATGTGGATTAATGACTGAGACTAAGTTATTTGCAGGAATTTTACAACCAGGTTGTAGTACTGATATTACATTTTCACGGCCATTTTTCACCACAAAGGCACATAGAAACATAGCTGTACATAATTCTATTATCTGTGCAGCAGTATCTATTTTTTCTCGTATACTTTCTCTCCATTCAAAAAAGTCTTCAGTACCGTTGTGCTCAATATATCTGTATCGGCAACTTTCAGAAGGTCTTTATCCAGTATCACAAAATCTGCATACTTCCCTTTTTCAAGTGACCCTTTTTCTTTTTCTTCAAAATTGGATTTAGCTGCCCATATCGTCATACCTCTTAACGCTTCTTCTCTGGTCAGGGCATTCTCCATTTGATAACCTGCTTCCGGCCATCCTTTCGCATCCTTTCTTACCACCGCTGCATAAAATGTTTTGAAGGTGGAAATATCTTCCACGGGAAAGTCAGTGCCCAATGGTAACCACCCGTTTTGTTGTAACAGTTGTTTGTAGGCATAAGCTCCTTTCACCCGTTCAGCACCAAGGCGGTCAGCGGCCCAGTACATATCACTGGTGGCATGGGTGGGTTGCACTGATGGAATAATAGAGTTGGCACCAAATAAATTAAAATCATTTTGATTCACTACCTGTGCATGTTCAATACGCCAGCGCAGGTCGTTCTTTCCTTTTAAATATTTGGCGTAGATATTCAGGATGGCCCGGTTGCCGCTGTCGCCGATCGCATGGGTGCACATCTGCAAATCCCTTTTACGCAGCACCTGTGCCACCGAATCAAAATGATTCAGTGAACTTAACAGGAAACCTGACCAGTTGGGTTTATCATGATAGGGCTCTAACAAACAGGCACCTCTTGAACCTAAAGCACCATCAGCATATACTTTTAACCCCCGGATATTGATACGGTCTGTTTTAGTCAGCCTGTCGGAATGTAAATAATCAATATTGGCTCTTGTATCACTCAGCATGATGTAGAGCCGCATCTTCAGTTCTTTCTTTTGCTGCAGGGCATAGATAGCGAGTGCTTGCTGGTAATCCAGCCCGCAGTCATCAATGGTGGTCAGCCCCACAGCGAAACAATTTTTCTCGGCGGCCTGCAATGCTTTTTTGAATTGCTCTTCGGTGGGAGCAGGGATCTTTGCTGAAACAAGGTCAACGGCATTATCGATCAAAACACCTGTCAGCAAATCGATGGGAAATTCTTTTGAGTCGATATCTGTTTTGCCTATCGGAGTATAAGTCATTATGTCGCCACCTGTAATTTTTTGTCCCGGTTTTACACCTGACAGCTCTAATGCTTTCTTATTGGCAACGGCAGCATGGCCATCAATCCTTGTTAGTAATACAGGACGGTCCGGGAACAATTCGTTCAATAATTTATTATCGGGAAACTCTTTTACTGTCCAGTCGTTCTGGTCCCAGCCACGGCCGATCAGCCATCCATCCGGGTTGGTGGCAGCAAATGCTTTTAGTTTATCAATGATCTCTTCCCAGCTGGCGGTGCCAACAAGGTTCACAGTTTGCAATCCTAATCCATAACCTACAAAATGAGCATGTGCATCAATGAAACCGGGATAGATGAATTTTCCCTGTGCATCCACAGACTCGGTGGCACTGTATTTTTTTTGCAGCTCAGCCGTTGTTCCTGTTTCCACGATCTTTCCTTCTTTGATGGCCATGGCTTCTTTGCGGGAGAAAGAAGAATCCACCGTGTAGATCGTTCCGTTATAGACAAGCAGGTCAACCTTTTCTTTGGTATTGCAGGAAAGTAATAGTGAAAAAGTAAAGAGTAAAAAAAATAGTCTCATCATATTAGTTTTTATCAGGCATCCGGTGTTATCAGTCTATGAATTTCGGCGGATGCTTTTTGTTATGTTCTGTTTTATCCTGGAAGGCTTTTGCCACTGCTAAGATAGTGGCTTCATCATATAAATTACCAATGAGGGTAATACTGAGTGGTGAACCATTCCGGTTAAAGCCAATCGGCATACAAACAACCGGGTGACCTGTCAGGTTCGTAATAGCAGTCTGGTTACCCGCAAAAGTGGGAACGATCAGCACATCATACTCTTTCATAAAGGCATTCATATCATCACATAGTTTCGACCGGTAGCGGTTGGCATTGATATATTCCACGGCAGGTATCAGCCTTGACGTACGGAAGATATTCGGCCAGAAATTTTTATCCTGCCTTTCGATCAGGTCATCCCGGTCGGTCCGGGTCAGTTCATCAAAAGCAGCGGCTGATTCAGCACTGATCACCACATTCATGATGTCAAATGGATAAATGGAAGAATCCGGGAAGCTGATGGCTTTAATGTCTGCGCCCAGCGAACGATATACATCTAATACCTTTCGTTCTGCTGCATTACTGTCCAGTCTCCTGAAATAATTAACTGCATAGCCAATGCGTAATTTTTTCATATCCGCTTTGCCGGTATAATTAAATGCATGATCCACTGATCCCGGATCTTTTCCATCCGTGCCATTGATGACGGAGAAAACAATAGCAGCATCTTCAGCACTTCGGCAGATGGGCCCGACTTTATCCAAACTCCAGCTCAGCACCATGCCTCCACTGCGGCTGACCGAACCAAATGTAGGACGCAGTCCTGTTGTGCCGCAACGGGTGGAAGGAGAGATGATGGAGCCCCATGTTTCTGTACCAATAGCAAATGGTAATAAACCAGCTGCTGTTGCGGCGGCTGAACCAGCAGAAGAACCACTGGAACCCTGTTTTAAATTCCACGGATTTTTTGTGGCACCGCCAAACCATTTATTATCGAAGGCCAGTGCACCGAGTGAAAGCTTGGCACATAATACTGCCCCTGCATTTCTCAATTGCTGGTATACATAAGCATCGTCATCGATCATCTGTTCTTTATATGGTGTACTGCCCCAGGTTGTTTTTGTTCCTTTCACGGCAAACAGGTCTTTCAACCCGTAAGGAATACCATGCAGCGGTCCCCGGTAAATACCTTTCTTCAATTCATTATCGGCCTGCCGGGCCTGTTGCAGGGCGATCTCTTCTGTTAAGGAGATAACACATTGCAAGGTATCTCCCCATTTCTTCAGGCGGTTGATGAAAAAAGTGGTCAGCTCCACCGAACTGATCTTTTTATTTTTTATCAATGAAGCCAATTGCGGCAGTGAATAAAAGGCCAATTCATTCCGGTTAGCAGGTAAGGGAACGTTAGCGGGTATGTTCCAGCTGATGGTTGTTTTTTGCGGGGGTATCTTTTTCCCAATTGCCGGGTTGAATGCAAATGGGTATGCGAGATTATTCGGCGGATACAATTTATGCATGGCATAATAGATATCCCTGTTCTCTTTCAGTCCATCGAGCATGGAATCCACTTCTGCATCGGTGAACGAAAGATCATAGAGGGATAAAGCATCTTTCACGAGTTTGATGGAATCGGTTTTTGTTTGTGCCGTGGCGAAGAGGAACAGCAACGAACAGCAGGCAGCTACTAAAAATCTCATACAATTGGTTTTGCGTTGACTGAAATTAAAAGTAAAATCAATACCTTTTCCTAAAATCACCGGTATGAGAAAGATATTGTTTGTGCTGTTCGCCGTTATTATCGTTTCCTGTCAGCCAACTTCAACAAAGAAGGAAGGAGGGGATATGCCGGTGTCGGCCTATTTCAATTATGGTGACAGCAGTGTAAGGCTGGCCGGAATCAAAATGATTCCCATTTCTACCCCCGTTGGCACTTTTAAAGTATGGACCAAACGTTTTGGTAATAATCCCCGGATCAAAATATTGTTATTGCATGGCGGCCCGGCCATGACGCATGAGTATATGGAATGTTTTGAAAGTTTTTTCCCGGAGCAGGGATTTGAATTCTATGAATATGATCAGCTGGGTTCTTATTACAGCGACCAGCCCAAAGACAGCAGCCTCTGGACAACAGAACGTTTTGTGGAAGAAGTGGAGCAGGTGCGGACAGCACTCGGGATGAATAAAGATAATTTTTACCTGCTGGGTAATTCATGGGGCGGCATCCTGGCGATGCAGTATGCTTTGAAATACCAGGACAATTTAAAAGGGCTAATGATTTGTAATATGATGGCGAGCTGTCCAGAATATGGAAGATATGCAGAAGAAGTATTAGCGAAACAACTGAAACCCGAAGTACTGACAGAAATAAAAGCTATTGAAGCAAAAGGAGATTTTTCCAATCCCCGGTATATGGAATTATTGATCCCGAATTTCTATAAAGAGCATTTATGCCGCCTGGAAGAATGGCCTGATGGATTTAATCGTTCGATGAAGCATGCCAACGGGGAGATCTACACGATGATGCAGGGACCTTCGGAGTTTGGTATTGCGGGACGATTGGCCAATTGGGATGTAAAGAACCGGCTTAAGGAAATCAAAGTGCCTACGCTGATGGTAGGAGCAAAGCATGATACGATGGATCCCAAAGCCATGGAAGAACAAAGCAAGTTGGTACAGAAAGGCCGTTATCTCTATTGCCCGAATGGAAGTCACCTGGCGATGTGGGATGATCAAAAAGTCTTTATGGAGGGAGTTATCCAATTTATCCACGATGTGGATGCGGGAACTTTTTAATTCTTTTCCTTTAATTTAAATGATCACCTGTTTTCCTGTTTAAACGGGTTAATTTTGATACCCGCAACTGAATAGTATGGAATTGCCATTCGCACAACTCGGACAAAAATTAACCGGCTTACTTTTTTTTGATAACTCCGCCATTCACCAGGCACAGTTACTGGCTTACTCAACCGATGCATCGGTGTACCAGGAAAAACCGTTGGCTGTTGCGATACCTTTTAATACAGCCGATATTCAGCAACTGATCATATTTGCCAATGAAAATAAGCTGACACTGATACCAAGAGCCGCCGGAACTTCCCTGGCGGGGCAGGTGGTGGGTAACGGGATTGTGGTGGATATATCTAAATATTTTACAAAGATCCTGGAAGTAAACAAGAAAGAGAAATGGGTACGGGTGCAACCCGGTGTGATCAGGGATGACCTGAATTTTCATTTGCGATCCTATGGATTGATGTTTGGCCCGGAAACATCCACGGCCAGCAGGGCCATGATCGGCGGTATGCTGGGAAATAATTCCTGCGGGTTGCATAGTATCGTGTGGGGTTCGGTTAGAGATCATGTGAAGGAAGTAACTGCTTTACTGAGTGATGGATCTGAAGTGGTATTTAAAGCAGAAGATATTTCGGTCAATAATGGACAATCAACCCTGAAAGAAAAAATATACAAGGACCTGTACCAGTTATTAGGAAATAAGCATAATCAACAACTCATCCGGGATACATTTCCCAAACCAATTATCCGAAGAAGGAATACAGGTTATGCATTAGACAGTTTACTGGCCATGCGGCCGTTTACAGAAAATGGAGAACCCTTTAATATTTGTAAACTCCTGGCGGGTTCAGAAGGTACGCTGGCTTTTATCACTGAAATAAAAATCGGGTTGCTTGATCTGCCGCCGAAGGAAACGGCTGTTGTTTGTATTCATTGTCATTCCATCATTGAATCGCTGCAAGCAAATATTGTTGCGTTGAAGCACCAGCCAATGGCCTCCGAGCTGGTGGATAAATACATCATGGATTTTACCATTGGTCATCCCGAATACAGCAAGAACCGGTTCTTTATCGAAGGTGATCCTGCTGCGATCCTGATGGTGGAATTTATGGAGCAGGATGCCATTGCAGTACAGCAAAAAGCACAGCAACTGATCGCATCATTACAGCAAGCAGGACTGGGTTATGCTTTTCCTGTATTATATAATGAACAAACAAAATTTGCCTGGGATGTGCGGAAAGCCGGTCTTGGTTTATTGCGCAACCTGAAAGGAGATACACAGCCCG
>JAEUVP010000050.1 GCA_016786805.1 Chitinophagaceae bacterium
CTTTCTTCCTAACTTGCAGCCATGCAACAATACCTTGACCTGCTCCGGCATATACAGGAAAACGGTGTTCATAAAAGTGACCGTACCGGTACCGGTACACAAAGCTGCTTTGGCTACCAGCTACGGTTTGATCTGGCCAAAGGATTCCCGTTGGTGACCACTAAAAAAGTGCACCTGAAAAGTATAATTTATGAATTGCTCTGGTTCCTGAAAGGCGAAACGAATATTGCTTACCTGAAAGAGAACGGTGTCCGTATCTGGGATGAATGGGCGGATGATAATGGAGAACTCGGGCCTGTATATGGCAAACAATGGAGAAGCTGGGAGGGAAAGGATGGGAAAGTGGTGGACCAGATCAGTGAGTTGATAGAGCAGATCAAAAAGAACCCGGATAGCCGCAGGCTGATCGTAAGTGCCTGGAATGTGGCCGACCTGCCCGAAATGGCATTGATGCCCTGTCATAATATGTTCCAGTTTTATGTGGCAGAGGGAAAACTGAGCTGCCAGTTATACCAAAGAAGTGCAGATGTTTTTTTGGGTGTCCCTTTTAATATTGCATCCTATGCTTTATTGACCATGATGATCGCACAGGTATGTGACCTGCAACCGGGAGAATTTATTCACACGTTTGGAGATGTACATATCTACAGCAATCATATGGAGCAGGTGAACCTGCAACTGGGCCGGGAACCATTTGCATTGCCAACCATGAAACTCAACCCGGCGGTAAAAAACATCTTTGATTTCAAGTTTGAAGATTTTACACTGGAGAATTACCAGTCGCACCCGGCTATTAAAGCACCTGTGGCTGTATAAGTCAGAAATCTGAAGTAAGAAGTACGAAACCGAAAGATCTTTCGATATGTACTTACTTCATAAATCGTAGTTATGATCATATCACTTGTTGTTGCAGCAGCCTCCAATAATGCCATTGGAAAAGAAGGAAAAATGCCCTGGCATTTACCGAATGACATGAAGCATTTCAAAAATGTGACCTGGGGCATGCCGGTGGTGATGGGAAGAAAGACATTTGATTCATTGGGTAAACCTTTGGCTGGAAGAAAGAATATTGTCATCACCCGTCAGGCGGATTGGGCTGTAGAAGGTACCGTTACTGTTGCTAATATTGACGATGCCCTTTTTCTTGCCAAAGAAACAGATGCAAAAGAAGTAATGATAATTGGTGGCGGGGAGATCTACAAAATGCTGTTCGATAAAGCAGACCGTATTTACCTTACAAGGGTAGAAGCTGAACCTGAAGCCGATACTTATTTTCCTGTCATTGAGCCGGCAAAATGGAAACTGGTCAGCCAGAAGAATTATGAAGCCGATGAGAAAAATGCTTATAATCATTCTTTTCAGACCTGGGAAAGAATATAAGTTTCCAGATTTGAAAATGCGCTGATGTTTCCCGTAGTTTGCTGATCATGTATTCAAAAGTCCGACTTATACGGAAATATATTTCCTGGTATTGTACTGCCTCCAACAGTAAAGGGCATGGAACTCATTCTCCTTTTATTTTTAGTTTTATCACCAGCATACTGAATGACAAAACAGCATATGCTGGTTATAACAGTATTGAATTACTAAGAAAACAATTACGCAACGATCATACTGTTTTAACTATTGAAGATTTTGGGGCCGGTTCCATAACCGATAAATCAAATCTTCGAACAATATCTTCGATTGTAAGGAATGCAGCCAAGCCAAAGAAATTCGGCCAGCTG
>JAEUVP010000112.1 GCA_016786805.1 Chitinophagaceae bacterium
CAACGTTCTGCCCATGCAGCCGACATGCAGACCCGCACCAAACCCGGTAAGCCTGCTGCGAAAGAAGATATACAGAAAAGAGAAGACCTTGATAAATTATATGCCGCTACCATGGACCTTGCTATTGCACCGTATGAAAAAGCGGCTGCGATCCTGGGCGCTAAATTAGCCACCCTCAACCTGCGTCACAAACAACAATACAAATTCATTGTAAGTGACCTGGGTGAAATGTATGGTTTCAAAAAGATCATGGCAAAAGGCAAACCGGCAGAAGCCGCCAAATTTGCGGCCGAAGAGAAAAAATGGAATGACCTTTACGATTCGATCCATTAAAAATAACTCAGACACCGCTTTTACAGCGGTGTCGCTTTATATAAAAGTTTTCCGCTCCCGGCATACATCCTTTATCAACCCTTTGTATGAGCAAACATATTTCCCTTTTTCTTTTTAGCTTTTTTATCAGTGTCATGGCCCTGGCGCAGAACCTGGATGATATCCGTTCACTGGCTGGGAAGAACCAATGGGATAAAGCAAAGGAGGGAATTGACAGCTATCTCGGCAATGAGAATAATGCCAAACGATCTGAAGGCTGGTATCTCAAAGCCCTGGTCTATTATAATATCCTTAAACAGGGTAATAATGGTTTACCTGCCGGTTATGCTGATGCTTTTATGGCGTATAAGAAATTCCTGGAGCTGAAAGAAAAAGAGAAAGATGCGGCCGCTACAGAACATGAAATATTATTTGGGCTCACCTTTAATAATATTGACAAGGCCAACAATGATTTCCAGTCGAAGCGATTTGAAGAAGCATTGAAAAGTTTCCGGGAAGTGGAAGAGATGGAAAATTTTATTGTGAAGAAAGGATTCAGCTACCAGGCCTTTTCGTTCCCGGTGTATGATACACAACTCTATGTAAATATTGCCGCGGCCGCTATCAATGCCGGTAAAGAAGATATAGCCATCAGTTATTACCAGAAAATAGCTGATAACAAGATCACCGGGAAAGGTTTTGAAGGTATCTACCGGTTTCTTGCTGACCGCTTTCAGAAAAAAGGAGATAAGCCCAACCGGGACAAATACAGCAGCCTTGGCCGTGAACTGTACCCGGAAGATGAATTCTGGTGCCAGCTGCCGTTGAAAGATGCAGGCACCGATAAGAAAAAGCTTTTCGCCAAATACGAGGAGCTGATCAAGAGCTATTGTAATAATTACACCACGAATTATAATTATGCCGCCGAGTTGTATAATTATTGTTTCAAACAAACGGCCCGGCCGGCAGATTTTGCCACACAACATCCGAAGATCCCTGAAATATTGAAAAATGCATTATTGGCTAAAGCGACTGTGGAAGCGAACCTGCTGATGAGCCGTTACCAGCTCAACCTGATCAATGACCTGATCGACAGCTACAATAAGTCCACCGACACCAAAAAGAAAGACGCCTACGCAGCAGATATCAACCAGCGCTATGAACAGGTGTACCAGTATGCCGGTAATGCTTACAATAGTATAGATGCTTCCAAACTGGATACCCAGCCAAAGGATAAAGACAATTATATCAGCGCTTGTAAAATGCTGCTGGATTACTGGGACCGGAAGAACGACAAGGAAAGGGTGAAGGAGTTCCAGGAGAAGATCAATGCAGTGAACTAGACCTTCCCTGGAAACAACGAATCAGTAGAGCCGGGGTAATGATTGGT
>JAEUVP010000122.1 GCA_016786805.1 Chitinophagaceae bacterium
GAGTATATAAAGGTGGCAGCTGGAATGACAGAGCTTATTGGCTAAGCCCCGGTGCCCGTCGTTTCCTGGAAGAAGACCAGGCGATGAGTACATTAGGTTTCCGTTGTGCGATGGACCGGATGGGTAGCCCTGAAGGTAACAAACGCAAAACAGGTAACCTGTTCCCAACCCGCAGACAAAAGCGTTAATCTCCATTTCATATTATTAAAAACCCTCCCTCACCGGAGGGTTTTTATTTTGTAGATCACTCTGCCCTGCTCAACTTATTTTTGCAGTATGCAACTTGAACAGCTTTATAAAATATACCTAGAATATCCGTCGGTACAAACAGATACCCGTAAACTGAAAAAGGGCGATATTTTCTTTGCTTTGAAAGGAGGTAATTTTAATGGTAATGCATTTGCAGAACAGGCCATTCAAGCTGGTGCAGTTTGCGCAGTAATAGATGAAACTGCATATGAAATACCCGGTAAGACTTTTTTAGTGGATGATGTGTTGACGGCCCTGCAGCAATTAGCCAAACATCACCGGGAGCAATTCAGTATTCCCTTTATAGCCATTACCGGCAGCAATGGAAAGACAACTACTAAAGAACTTGTGCATGCCGTTCTTTCCTCCACTTATAAAACGTATACAACTGAAGGCAATCTTAATAACCATATCGGTATCCCCTTGACCATTCTGAAGATCAAACCCGATGCAGAACTGGCAGTGATAGAAATGGGTGCCAATCACCAAAAAGAGATCGAAAGCTATTGCATTTATACACAGCCAACACATGGCATTATCACTAATTGCGGTAAGGCCCACCTGGAAGGATTTGGGGGTATCGAAGGGGTACGAAAAGGCAAAGGTGAACTATATGATTTTTTAAAGACACATAACGGAACCGCTTTTGTAATGTGGGACTATGACTACCTGCATGAAATGAGCAAAGGCATCCCTTCCGTTATTAAATACGGAACAAGCCACGCTGATATTGAGGGACAAGTCGTGAAAAGTGAACCCTTCCTGGAAGTAAACATCACCAAAGGTTCCGATGCCGGCACTATTCAAACACAACTGGTAGGAGATTACAATTTACCCAATGTGCTGGTAGCAGTTACAGCAGGCAACTATTTTAATATCCCCGGCTCAACAATAAAAAAAGCAATAGAAAATTATACCCCTTCGAACAGTCGCTCCCAATTGGTGGAAAAAGGAACTAATAAGATCATACTGGATGCCTATAATGCAAATCCCAGCAGCATGAAACTGGCGATAGAGAATTTTGCCAAGCTCCCTGCGGTAAATAAAGTATTGATGCTGGGTGGCATGGCAGAATTAGGTGAAGAAAGTCTCCCGGAGCACAAAGCCATTGCTGGACTGATACAACAGCATAACTGGAGAGCTGTGGTGTTGGTTGGCGGAGATTTTTTAAAATTTGAACACCCCTTCACTACTTTTACAAATGCCGCAGAAGCTAAAAACTGGCTGCAGGATCAGCATTTTGAAAACACCCATTTACTGATCAAAGGAAGCCGGAGCATGCAAATGGAAAAAGTACTGGATAACTAATATTGATTCTATGGAATGGAAAAAACTCTTCCCCAATTTTGAACCCGAGCTGGTGGAGCTGATTGAAAAAAACGCTGTACAACGTTCATTCAATGCCGGAGACATTATCATGCGTACCGGCCAATATATCAAATCAACAGCCTTAGTACTGGAAGGACAAATAAAAATTTACCGGGAGAATCCTGATGGTGGTGAATTCCTGATGTATTATCTCGGGCCGGGGCAAGCCTGTGCCGTATCCATGATCTGCGCCATCCAATCCACCACCAGTGAGATCATGGCCAAAGCAGAAGTTGAGTCAGAAGTGCTGATGGTACCGGTGCAGCTGATGGATGATATGATGAATAAATACAAAAGCTGGTACCAGTTCGTTATACAAACTTATCGCAGCCGTTTTGATGAACTGCTATCCGTGGTTGATAATATCGCTTTCCGGAATATGGATGAACGCCTTGAATTTTATTTAAAAAGACATGCGGAAAAAACAGGTAAAAAAACATTTGAGATATCTCACCAGGAGATAGCAGATGACCTGCATAGCTCAAGGGAAGTCATTTCCCGTTTGCTGAAGAAAATGGAACAGCGAAATCTTGTAAAGCTGCATCGCAATATGATCGAGTTGGTTTGATAAGTTACCTGTGATATTGATCACAATACAAACAGCCCCTTTCGCCTAATCTTGTAAAAAATTACATGGAGATAATCGGCTATATAGCAGCTATCCTTATCGGTATTTCTCTGGGAATGGTGGGCAGCGGCGGCTCTATACTTACCGTACCGGTTCTTGTTTACCTGATGAGTGTACATCCGCTATTGGCCACTACAAGTTCTTTATTCATTGTAGGGACCACCAGTCTTGTTGGTGGGATAAGGGCTTATGGCAAAGGACTTGTTGATTTTAAAGCAGTCACCGAATTTGGCTTCCCTTCAATTTTTTCCATATTTATTACCCGCCATTATTTATTACCCGCAATACCTGCCCATATTTTTTCGATTGGTACACTCTCCGTATCAAAAGAAATGTTACTGATGGTGGTTTTTGCTATCCTGATGTTACTGGCCTCCTACTCCATGATACAGAGCAGGGATAATGAAACGGGGCCTGAACAAACCGACGAAAAACGACAGGGTAAAGTTTTCCCACTGATGTTATTAGGCTTAGCAATTGGCGTTATAACCGGTCTGCTCGGTGCGGGTGGTGGTTTTTTGATCATACCAACCCTTGTATTATTTCTGAATCTATCCATGAAAAGAGCAGTAGGTACATCACTCCTAATCATTGCCATCAACTCTTTATTTGGCTTTTTATTTAGCCTGAAACAATTTGAATTTAATTGGAGCCTTCTGTTATCATTCACT
The DNA here is from genome assembly GCA_016786805.1 of Chitinophagaceae bacterium. Taxonomy (GTDB): domain Bacteria; phylum Bacteroidota; class Bacteroidia; order Chitinophagales; family Chitinophagaceae; genus CADEDV01. The sequence continues at coordinate 2,917 of JAEUVP010000122.1, forward strand.
GCATTAGCTATTGCCGGGATTTTTATCGGCAGCAGGATCGCCGACAAAATACCGGCATCCTCCTTAAAGAAAGGTTTTGGCTGGTTCATTCTTATTATGGGTATCTATATCATTACCAGGGAGGTTTTTTTAAAATAACCCATATTTTCTCTGTGACATAAGTCATAGATAGCCGACATCAATATCTTCAATTTTGTAATCGTAAATGCTATTCACATGAAAGTTGAACAAATCTATACAGGCTGTCTTGCACAGGGTGCTTATTACATCGAGAGTAATGGCGAAGCAGCTATTATAGATCCGTTGCGGGAAGTGCATCCCTATATCGCCAAAGCGGAAAGAAATAACGCAACTATCAAGTATGTTTTTGAAACACACTTTCATGCTGATTTTGTAAGTGGTCACCTTGACCTCAGTAAAAAGACGGGTGCTCCTATTGTATATGGTCCCACTGCAAAACCCGCCTTTGATGCATATATAGCAAAAGACGGTGAAGAATTTCGCATAGGAAATATTACGATCAAAGCATTGCATACTCCCGGTCATACAATGGAAAGCACCTGCTACCTGTTAAAAGACGAAAACGGTAAAGAAACCGCACTATTTTCCGGCGATACTTTATTTATAGGTGATGTCGGACGGCCTGACCTGGCTCAAAAAGTAGTAGCAGACCTGACACAGGATAAACTAGCCGGTCACCTGTTTGATTCATTACGCAATAAGATCATGCCCCTGCCAGATGATATCATTGTTTATCCTGCACATGGCGCCGGAAGTGCCTGTGGTAAGAATATGAGTAAAGAGACTACTGATACGCTGGGGCATCAGAAAGAAACCAACTATGCCCTGCTTGCCAACATGACCAAAGAAGACTTTATTAAAGAAGTAACAACGGGTCTTACAGCCCCGCCAGCATATTTCCCGCTGAATGTAATGATGAACATACAGGGTTATGAAAGCATTGATACAGTTTTAGCAAGGGGACAACAGGCATTATCGCCGGATGCATTTGAAACAGCAGCCAATGAAACTGGTGCATTGATACTTGATACCAGGGACCCGCAGGTATTTGCAAAAAGCTTTATTCCCAATTCAGTCAATATCGGGATTGATGGAAGTTTTGCTCCCTGGGTGGGTGCCATGATACCGGATATCAAACACCAAATACTGATTATAGCAGAAACAGGCCGTGAAGAAGAAGTGATCACCCGCCTGGCCCGTGTAGGCTATGATAACACGATCGGTTATTTGAAGGGAGGTTTTGATAGCTGGAAAATTGCTGGAAAAGAAATTGACCAGATCAAATCTGTGGAAGCGGATGAACTGGCAACGATGATGCAGAAAGAACCAGTAAATATTCTTGATGTCCGGAAAAAAAGCGAATATCAAAGCGAACACATGATCGGCGCTGAAAATGCTCCGCTTGATTTTATCAATGATAGTATGTCTGGTATCGATAAAAATAAGACCTATTATGTGCATTGTGCCGGCGGTTACCGTTCCATGATCTTTAATTCAATTTTAAGGGCCCGCGGTTTTGATAATTTAATTGATGTGAAAGGAGGTTTTAAAGCTATTAAAGAGAGCCGAAAGATTGCTATCAGCGATTATGTATGCCCGTCCACTTTGTTATAACAATTGATTTTAAAAAATAAAGAATATGCTAAAAGAAATAATCAAACAGGCTTCCACCGTATTGGTGGATGTCCGCAGTCCCTGGGAATTCGAAATGGGACATGCACCGGGTGCTAAAAATATTCCGCTAGATGAGATTCCGGCCAGGATTGACGAATTCAAATCCATTCAACAACCGGTGGTGGTTTATTGCCGCAGTGGTGCCCGCAGCGGCATGGCAACAACAATTTTATTACAAAACGGGATTACGAATGTGTACAATGGCGGTGGCCTTGCAGATGTTCAGTTCCTTTTAAACTAAAACACATGCTTGGATTCTTAAAAAAATTATTCGGCGGCACAACTTTTGACTTTAAAGAACTGGTAAATAACGGGGCGGTCATCATTGATGTAAGAAGCCCCGGGGAATATAAATCAGGACATATTAAAGGCTCAAAGAATTTTCCTTTGGATACTATCCGTAACAAAGTCAATGACCTGAAGAAATTAAATAAACC
>JAEUVP010000167.1 GCA_016786805.1 Chitinophagaceae bacterium
GCCCCAGGAAGCCAGGAAGATGATGGCGATCAGCAATCCCACCAATCCTGCGGGTAAATGATCCACTACAAAACGAAGGAAAATATAATTGGTATCATTCCCGTCACCACCCACTTCTTTTGAATTGATCCAGCCGGTGACTTTTTTCCGTAAACTGTCTGATTCTTTTTGTAATGAACGTAGCTGAACAGTATTCAACTCAATTGCGTTGTCATCCTTTTTATCCAGCGCCGCCGCAAAAGCTGTTACGACTTGATTCTTTTGTACCGATAATTCATTGTACCTGTTATTCGCAAGATGAAAGGAATCTTTTAAAGAAGAGTTCTCAATCTTAGTAACTTGTTTTTGATTAAAGAAGATCGGGGCATTATTGAACTGGTAAAATGTAAATACCAATACACCCACCAGCAGTATCAAAAATTGCATGGGCACTTTCACCAGCCCGTTCATGATCAGTCCCATCCTGCTTTCTTTCAAAGAACTGGCCGTTAAGTATCGTCCCACCTGGCTCTGATCGGCACCGAAATAAGAAAGGGCCAAAAAGAAGCCCCCGATCAATCCGCTCCATAAATTGTACTGGTCACTCCAGTTAAATCCTTTTTCTGTAAACCCGGTTGTGATCACATTCAGCTTGCCCAACTTTCCACTCACCTGCAGGGCATCAATAAAACCCACATTTGCCGGGAGCATATTCACGACCATATAGGCGGCTAAGAACATACCCGTGAAAATAACGATGAGCTGTAATTGCTGTGTGTACGCTACGGCTTTAGCGCCACCTGTCATGGTGTAAATGATCAGCAGGCCACCCATGAATAAATTGGTCCAGTAAATATTCCAGTCCAATAAAGAAGAAAGAATGATAGAAGGTGCAAACACACTGATACCGGTTGATAATCCCCGTTGCAACAGGAAAAGAAAGGAAGTTAAGGTTCTTGTCTTTCCATCAAACCTGTTCTCCAGGTATTCATACGCTGTATATACTTTTAGTTTACTGAAAATGGGTACAAAGAAGATACAGATAACGATCATGGCCAGCGGGATACCAAAATAATACTGGACGAACCGCATACCGTCGGTATAGGCCTGTCCGGGTGCCGATAAAAAAGTGATGGCACTGGCCTGCGTACCCATGATACTTAATAGCACCAGCCCCCAGGGCAAACTGCGGTTGCTCAGGAAATAGCCATCCAGGTTATGGGAGGTACGGCTTTTGTATAAACCGTAAGAGATGATGGCAAGCAATGTAATAACCAGTACTATCCAGTCTATCTGGCTCATGAAAAATAATTAGTGAACAATGAAAACAAAATAATCAGCACTACCAGAAACAGCACCACCAGTATATACCAGCCGTTCCAGTTGTTGAATAAAGGTGCTTTATCGTTATCTGTTTGTGACATATTTATTTCCTCGTGGTTCTTAACCAGCCGGTAAGTATGATCAGGAGACCAAGCACTAACCCGATCAGTATCCCGATCCGTATTTTTTTGATCATGATCCCCAGGGCAAGCCCGATAACAATCGCAAAAATGAATGCCATCTCGCCTCTCCGTACGCTGGGTTTTTTATCTGCACTCATTAAAACCCTTTTTTCCTGTTTAAAGCGATCAGGTTGGCTAATAAGCGATATGCACCCGGCACACCCGCTGGCAATTCCCTGAAAAAGACAATCCCGGTATAAGTAAAGTAGCCTTTCCCGTACTTAGCTACCAGCAAACTTCCATCATCAGATCTTTCACCTGGATCGGACATCCCAATTAATTTTTCAAACTTACCCGAGGTATCCGTAGCATGATAAATGCTGCGTTCCTGTATCCATCCCCGGAAATCGTCGCCGGATATTTTATTGGGGAAATTAAATGCAGGGTGTTCCGGTTTCAATAAAGTAACCGCTGCATTCTCGTCGGTGACCCGGTTTCTTGTGATGTTAAAATTATAAGGTCCGATCTTCGCTCTTACCGGGCCGATCTGGTTGCTTGTGTTATACTGAACGATGAGATTCCCTCCTTCATTCACATACTTCATCAGCTTATCATAATGCTTGTTCATCCAGTCATGGGTATTATAAGCCCTTACACCGGTAATGATCGCATCAAACTGCTGCAAATTATTTCTTGATAACTCTTTATCCGTAAGCAGTGTCACTTCGTATCCCATTTGCTCCAGGGCAGCGGGTACTTTATCACCGGCACCTACGATATACCCGATCTTTTTGTTGTAGATCTTCAGGTCAACATAGTTAAGTGACACCGCTGCATCATGAAAATAGTTGATATAGGGGATGTGATCATACTTCACTTCGTGCCGGTCTTTTGCTACTGTTTCTTTA
>JAEUVP010000214.1 GCA_016786805.1 Chitinophagaceae bacterium
TTAAAAGAACATGGATTGAATTATGTGCGGCTGCGGATCTTCAATGATCCGAAACAGGACAGCGGTTATTCACCCGGTAAAGGTTTTTGTGACCTGGCCAATACGTTGAAAATGGCGAAACGGGTAAAGGCAGCAGGCATGAAACTGTTACTCGATTTTCATTACAGTGATTACTGGGCCGATCCCGGTCACCAGAACAAACCGGCAGCCTGGAAAAATTTATCCTTTGAGGAATTGAAGAAAGCAGTTTATGATTATACCAAAGAAGTGATGATGGCACTGAAAGCACAGGGTACCACACCGGATATGGTGCAGGTAGGCAACGAGATCAATCATGGTATGATCTGGCCGGAAGGAAATGTGAGCAATATGGATGGGCTGGCGCAACTGATCAATGCAGGAACAGCAGCAGTTAAAACAGTTGATCCTGGTGTAATCATGATGCTGCATGTGGCACTGGGCGGGCAAAACGATGAATCGGTGTTCTTTATTGATAATATGCTGGCCCGCGGTGTTCATTTTGATGTGATCGGTGAATCGTATTATCCCAAATGGCATGGCACTTTGGAAGATTTGGAAAATAATCTCAACGACCTTTCCCGCCGCTATAATAAGGATGTGATCGTGGTGGAATATTCGCACCGCAAAGAAGAAGTGAACAAGATCGCTTTTGAAGTAAAGAACGGGAGAGGAAAGGGCAGCTGCATCTGGGAGCCGCTGAGTACCTGGGAGAAATTCTTTGATGAGAAAGGACGGTCCAATGAATTGCTGAAACTGTATGACGAGATCAGTAAAAAATACCTTGCTAACAACGCCAACTAATAATTGCACATGAGCGGAACGTATACCATACCCGGACCCCTGCAGCCTTTTATTACAGACAAAGCGATCATTGTCCGGTCGCCGGGAAGGATCAACCTGATCGGCGAGCATACCGATTATAACGAAGGCTTTGTTTTACCGGCTGCAATTGATAAAGCCGTGTACGTGGTGATTGAAAAGAACGAAGGCGACAGAATCGTTCTGCATTCTACTGACTTTAATGAAACGGTGGAATATACACTGGCTGCTATCAAACCTGTTGTTGGACACTGGTCCACGTATATACTTGGTGTGGCTGATCAGTTGCAACAACGATCTTATACTATCGGCGGATTTAAACTGGCGGTGTATGGCGATGTGCCCCTGGGTGCCGGTCTTTCATCCTCTGCTGCAATTGAATGTGCCACCGCTTTTGCCCTGAATGAATTATTTGGTTTGGGTATTGCCCGGAAGGAATTATCGCTGATCGCTCAAAAAGCAGAGCATGAATTTGCCGGGGTCAAATGCGGTATCATGGACCAGTTTGCCAGCCTCTTTGGTAAAAAAAATAATGTGATCCGTTTGGATTGCCGTTCGCTGGACTATGAATATTTCCCTTTGGAACTGGGACAGTATAAATTAGTGTTGCTGGATTCACAGGTAAAACATTCACTGGCTTCTACGGAATACAATGTGCGCCGCAGCCAGTGCGAAGCCGGTGTGGCAGCCATTCAGCAACAATACCCCGGGGTAAAAAGCCTGCGGGATGTGAGTAGGGAAATGATCAATGCCTGTATTGACCCGGCGGATAAGGTGTACCGCCGTTGCAAATACGTGGTGGAAGAAAATATACGGTTACAGGAAGGTTGTAACGACCTGCTGAACGGGAACGTGGAAGCATTCGGTAAAAAAATGTTTGCCACCCATGAAGGGTTGAGTAAGGATTATGAAGTAAGCTGTAAAGAGCTGGATTACTTAGTGGAGCAGGCGCAACATAATTCCTCTGTGATTGGTGCCCGGATGATGGGCGGGGGATTTGGCGGCTGCACGATCAATATTATACAAAAAGAAGAAGCGGATGCGTTAATCGAAAAGATCACCCGGCAATACAAGGATACTTTTCAAAAGGATTTAAAATCATATACCGTTCAGATCGAGGAAGGGACTTCGGTGAT
>JAEUVP010000222.1 GCA_016786805.1 Chitinophagaceae bacterium
TCTTTGGGAATGTGATAGATCGTATTCAGGGATATAAAGCCATCAATTGTATTGTCTTTAAAAGGCATATTGGTCATATCACAGAGCACACAAAGGGCTTTATCACCCAGTTTGCGTTTTACCTCCGTAAGAGCCTGGAAAGAGAAATCAACACAAACCCTGTATTTGTAATTGGCTGAGTACTGCAGGTAATCCTCAAACTGCAATGCTCCTGAAGCGGCATCCACCATATAAGTACCACGGGGGTTCAGGTACCTGTTCACCCGGTCGTGGCAGCGTTTGATATATTCTTTGGTAACATCCCGGAAATCTTCGAAGATCACCCCGTCTTCGTAATGGCCATCCTCATCAGCAAACCAGCCCTTTTCGTCATAAAAATTTTTGACCAACTGCTTATCGGCACTGATTTTATGAGAGGCGAGTTTGTCTTTTGAATCTACAATTGCAAGATCCTTCAGCAAAAGAATTATTTCTTTGATGATCGGGTAGATAAACGCACCGTCTGTTGATACAAGGCCTTTTGAAATTGTTGTTTTGAACGGAACGCCATCAGCCTGCCATGCCTCCCCGGCTTCAATGCGTTTGTTGAGCCCCGTAAGTTCATCAGCTGTTAATAAACGAAGGTCCTGTCCCGTAAAAGGGCATTTTAAAATTGCTATCCATTCCATAAGCAGGGAAGTATTAAATAAATCTTATTGTACGTTAATTGGTTGTTTAGAAAAGGCAGTAATCGCTTTATATAACTCAAGCATACAATTTTCCCAGGTATGGCTTTTGGCAAAACTGATCCTTTCAGTTTCTTTCTTTGCTGTATTTTCTGCCAGAGCTTTTTTAATAAGACCGGGATAATCTGATGGCAGGTTGGCAAGATAAACATGGTTCTCAAAAAGTTTCATGGCACCTGTACGTGTGGCTATTGTTGGTTTGCCCATCGCCAGGTACTCATCAATTTTCAACGGGTAATTGCCTTTGGTAATATCATTTCTCAGTTGTGGGTTCATACAAACATCAAAGGATTGTACATAAGAAGCCAGTTCAGCAAATGGCTTTCTGCCAAGGAAATGAATATTGGGAATATCGTGCAAAGAGCTATTGCTAAATGTGACATCTTCGGGGCCTACTAATACAACCTGCCATTCGGGGTTTTCTTTTGCGATGTGTTCGAATATTTTCAGGTCCAGGCGGTCGGCATCAAGGGCTCCTATATAACCGATGATGGGGAAACCTTTTGGTATATCAGCTGGTCGTTGATGGGAAACAGTGTGGTCAAAATGATCCAAACTGCATCCCTGCCCGATATAGTAAGAGTGTTTATTAATGCCGGCACTGTATTCTGCCAGGAAAAGCGAATTAGCAACAACCAGGTCTGCTTTTTTGATGAGTTGCGGCTCTAATACCCGGGTATGCTTTTTCCAGTAGGGATAACCCTGCAGGAAATCACGGAGATAATAAATATACAAAGAAGGAGAAAGCAGTTCTTTCAGATAAAATCCATTATAGATGTCATTATCATTAAAGAGAATGATATTCTTGAAATTCAACTCAGCTATGGCATCTTTAATATTTTTGGCAAAACGCCGGTTATTCAGGTAGTTGACAGGTTTGAAGGCAGCGGTGGAGGGTATCCAGTTAACAGATTCTATTAAAGTATCAGGATAAAATTCCCACAAACCAGTACTTATTTCTCTTATCTTTTTCTCTTTGTTTTTGATAATTGAAATATGGCCCTCAATTTTTGGATCAGGTTGTTTGGCTGTGAATGACTTTCTTTTCAATGGGAAATTTACATACAGCACCCTGTTATAGAGGGCCAGTTCCTGTGCAATATTCTTGCAATTACAACCCGTTGGGAAGTACCAGGGTTGCAAACCCACGATTACAATATCTCTCCCTTTCAGCAGGGTCGGAGAGTGGGTAATGGTATTCATGACAGTATCAGGGTAAGGTTCCATAATTGGTATATGGGTAGTTTATGAAAATCTTGTCATTGCAATCATGCAAATAGTTTGAAAGTATTAGCCTTTTAATTTCTTCAACCCGTTAATGATAAACGGGGGGGTAACCTGGCGGATAAATTCTTTGAATACACCTGATACCGGTTTTTTATCTTCTGCTCTGTGCTTAAACAAAGTAGTATGATCTTCGAGTCCTTCCAGTTGTTCATCAGCAGGCCTCCCGTTCGTATAATAATACAATGCGAGTGATTTTCTGGTCCGGTCCGGAGGACAGGTGAGTGGATTCGGGTGACCATGGTAAGAAGTAGAGGTAGTGGAAAATAAAGCCATCCTGTTGAACAGGGGTAATATTTTCTTTTTTGATTCCTTCATTTCTTTATCCCAAAGCTCAAAATGTCCTCCATATTCTTCATGCCAGTCTTCATTCAGGTAAACGAGTACATTGAGTCTTCTGTCCAATTTTGTTTTGGGATGTTTATTGAAATCCGCATGGATCTTTAACAGGCCTCCCGGTTGTATCTGGTGGCAACCACCTCCATCAAAGAAAGGATCAGGTATTAAATTTTCTATGCCGGTAAGATTGGATAAGAATTCAAGAAAGGGTTGTGAGTTCAGGTAATGCATGAACGCCTTTGTTTTTTCTCCAAAACGATATTCCCCTTTGGAGGCCAGCTTGATCTGGTTGGGGTCATTGAATTTATAATCAGCTCCCTTCGAGAGATCAGGGAATTCTTCCAGGACTTCTTTTAGTCGTTCCGGAATGAAAAAATTGTCGAAATAAGTGTTGGGGAAAGGGTCAGCATTGATGTATTCAGCTCTTTTCTCAAGGCCAAAGGCTTTCAGCTCTTCTGCAGATTTGTTGACGAACGCCATGTTGTAAAGGTATTAATGGTTAAGAAGGGTAGACTCGTTTTACAAGGGTGGTTAGAAGGGATTATTTTTCAGCTCATAAAAGTAAAAAAATAGTGAGGAATTTAAAACATTTTGCGATTTAATTTAGGTAATTGCCCTAGGAAAACCCCGGTCCTCTGGTTTTAGCGGAAAGGTTTGTACACAGGGTGCTTTGCCAGTGCCAGCATCGGCAGATCGCCTTTTGTATCCCCATAGGCTGCTATTTCTGCATAATCGCCCAGGGAATACCTGCTTTTGATCCGGCTTACTTTTTCAGTTCCATGACAATTTTTGCCCGCTATTTTGCCTGTAATTGATCCACTTTTAATCTCCAATTGTGTAGCAATCAGCTCAACCTGTATCTTTTGAGCCCAGGGGGATATCCAGTTTTCCGGGGAAGCAGACACAATAACAACTGTTTGGCCTTCTTCCTGCAGTCTTTTTATTTCTGCAGTAGCTCCCGGCCTGATCAATCCAGGTATTATTTCGGCAGCAAATTTTTCGCAGAGTACCCGGAAGCTGTCAACAGGTGTGTTTTTAAAGAAATGCTGAAGGACCTTTTCCTTAGCAGCCTGGTTAGAGATGATCTTTAATTTATACGCCAGCAGGAAAGGGCTATTGATCAGGAAACCTGCATAAAAGGCATTGTTACCTTTGCAATATTTGATGAACTCCAGTAATGTATCCCTGGTGGTAATGGTCCCGTCAAAATCGAAGAACGCAATTCCCTTTTTCACAATTTTTTCTTTTTGAACATGAATTCAGGAATGGAAGTGATGATCAGCATGATCCAGCGCCAGAACCATTTTACAAAGATCACATTCTTCTTTTTTTGAATGCCTTTGTACACGGCATCAGCAACATTTTCTGGCTGTGCAGTCAGTAGTTTAGGTAAGTTGAGGTGTTCAGTCATTTTTGTATACACAAAACCCGGGAGCACAGTCAGTACATGCACTTTATAATGGAATAATTTATTTCTGAGGCCGGATAAATAGGCTGTAAATCCAGCTTTAGCACTGCCATAGATATAATTACTCTGCCGTCCTCTCATACCCGCAACTGAACTGATACCCACAATCGTTCCCTGCTGTTTTGCCATATAATCGTTAGCGACAATATTGAGGATAGAAACCGGGCCTGTGTAATTGGTATGTAATGTTTTCAGGGTCTCATCCTGGTCGGCAATCACTTTGTCATTATCATTCATGTACCCCATCACACTGATGGTTATATCAGGCGAGGGGCTTAATGAAGCCCAGAAGGATTGATGTTGTTCAAACCTAGTGGCATCAAATTCATGAATGCTGGTAGTGATATTATAACGGATCGACAGATCAGACTGAAGCGGTTTTAAACGATCTGCATTGCGTGCCGCCAGCTGAATATTGTGCCCTTTGGAAGCGAATTTTTTTGCAAGGGCAACAGCCATATCGGAGGTGGCACCCAGGATAAGTACGGTGGAAGGCATTGTATCTTTCTTAATGGTTAGTTAGTGGTTAATGCTAAACGGTCAGATTGCACTGATCGTATCCTTGCTTCAGGATTATATTTTTTTACGATCTCCATGAATTCAGGCAGGCGTTTGTATCCTGCTTTTAATACAGACGGATCCATGCGGGCATCTTTTGACATATACAGGCGGCCACCATATTTCAGTACCACCTGGTCCAACTGGTCGAGAAATTCAAAGAGGCCTTTCCGAACAGGAAAATCAAGTGCCAGTGTGTATCCTTCCATCGGGAAAGAAATAAGATCATCCTGTTTGCCAAATACCTTTAGTACTGCAAGGAAAGAACCTAACCCCTGGTCACTGATGCGTTGTAATATTTCAATCAAACCTTGCTTGCTTTCAAGCGGCAATACAAACTGATATTGAACGAATCCTTTTTTTCCATAACCTCTGTTCCAATGAAGTATCGCATCAAGCGGGTAAAAGAAAGGTTCATAAGAAACGACGTTGTTGATCTCTTTCTTGAAATTTTTCCCGTAGTAAAGGAAGTTGAATGCCTTTACGGTGAATGTATTTAATACAAAGGAGGGAAGTGTAAAAGGGAAGGTGATCTGTTTTTTAGCCGGCAATTTTAATGGCTCTTTCTTTTTGTTGTCCGGCAATTCATCCTTTTTAGCATGTTCACCGAGAATCAGGATACTTCTTCCAAAATTCTTTCCTTTTTTCAGGCAATCTATCCAGGCCACAGAATAGGTATAATGCTTATATTCATCAAATAAGCGGATCACTTCTTCCAGGTTTTTTGCTTTGACTTGTTTTTGTTTAATATAGGAACTTTCGATTTTCTTCAGGTCAAATTTTACCCTGCCAATAATGCCGGTTAATCCCATACCACCGCAAGTAGCCCAGAATAGATCTGTATAAGCAGAGGGGGAGCAGGTGATCATTTCGCCACTGGCCAGGATCACATCCATTTCCATAACATGTGCAGAAAATGAACCATCCACATGGTGATTTTTTCCATGCACATCACTGGCTACTGCACCACCCACGGTAATGAATTTTGTGCCGGGAGTGACAGGCAGGAACCATCCTTTGGGAACAATCACTTCCAGTATTTTATCCAATGTCAGCCCCGATTCGCATTCCAATATTCCCTTTTCAGTATCAAAGGAGAGTATTTTGTCGTATTTGAGTGTTGAAATGGTTTGCTCTGCCAACGAGGCATCGCCATAACAGCGGCCATTTCCGCGGGCAATAAAATTCTTTGTGGTAGCTGCGTATTGCTGGATATCATTTGTAAAAGAAACGGATTTCTCATCGCTTTCAATCACCGGGTAATTGCCCCAGTTGGCAATATCTTTCTTTGTCATTTGAAGATAGTTATGTCTTTGATGTAAATGATTACAATAAAACTGGCTATCCAGAGGAGAAGGGAAAGTTGAATGAACCGGTCTTTGTAAAGGATCTTAGTTGGCGACCCGGAATCAGCCGATACAAATATGATTTGCAAATACCGCATGATCCCGGCCATCACAAAGATACAGGTATAATAAAGACGGTACGTACCTAATCTCATTTTTACTTCATCCGACATGGTGTACATAAAATAAGCAACAATGATAACGGCACAAACAAGAGAGAGAAGTACGTTTAAGAATTCAAGGTTGTATCCTTTCACTGATTTTCTCATATCCACCCCGGAGCTTACTTTAAGTAATACATCATCTCTTCTTTTTCCAATAGCCATGAACAGGGCCAGCAGGAATACCATAATAACTATCCATTCAGATAATGCAATAACGGCAATTACTGAACCCGCCTTTACCCGCAACACAAATCCTATGGCTAATAAGAAAATATCAAGAATAGGAACTGTTTTGAGCCCGAACGAATAGCCCAGATTGATCAAAAAATAGATACCCAGTACAAACAGGAATTTGTCCCGGATAAACCAGGCCAGGGCAAATCCACCGATAATGAGTAGGGCAGCGATCACTAAAGCCACTGATTTGGAAACAGCACCGCTGGCCAGTGGCCTTTTACTTTTTACCGGGTGCTTGCGGTCATCCTCAATATCCCGGTAGTCATTTAATATATAAATACTGCTGGCAATACAGGAAAAAGCTATAAATCCCCAGATGATCTGGAGTATCTTATCAGTATTTGAGATCTCTCCTGCAAAAAACAAAGGAATGAAAAGGAAGCAGTTCTTTGCCCAGTCTTTCGGTCGTAATAATTTGATATAAGCCACTTTGGAACAGATTAGCGGCCAAAATACAAACATAAACGCAGATTTAATAATGTTGCAATTTTGATAATACTTTATTTGCTTTATGTTTACAAAAACATATTGATTATATGAGTATTAGCACGGGAATTAAGCACAAATACCTCTCTTATGCAGAAGTGGCGGTCATTTTGGTGCTTGCAAGTGTTCCGTTGTTTGTCACATTTCCCTACCGGGTTAATATTTTCCTGTCTTGGGAAGGGGCGTACCGGGTCAGCGAAGGACAAATACCCTTCCGGGATTTTGGAACTCCCTTGGGGGGGATGTATTGGGTCATCCCGGGAATCTTTTTTAAAATCTTTGGAGCTCAAATGATCACCCTGGTAAAGGCACAGGTTTTTATTAATATACTGTCGGGGCTGGCTTTCCGGTCTATCCTGAACAGTTTCAGAGTGAATCCTGGTATTAAGTTTTCCGCAATACTACTTTTTTGCCTTTCTTATTCCTTTTTTAATTTCTGGCCCTGGTATAATCATACGGTAATCGTTTATGAATTCATCGCCATTGCTTTTTTATTAAAAGCACTAATGAATGAAAAGAACAAGTTTACCATTCCTGCCTTAGTATTATCAGCTTTTTTTACAGTTTGTTCTTTTTTTACGAAACAGGATGCAGGCGCATTAACCTTCCTGCTTTGTGCGGCACTGGTATTCTTTTATAGTGTACAGCATAAAAGATGGAAATATCTTTTTATATACGGAGGAGGGTTT
>JAEUVP010000264.1 GCA_016786805.1 Chitinophagaceae bacterium
TATAAAATTATTTGGCATTCATGGTGACCGCAATAGTGTCGGCTATATTCCTTCAGGAGGCATTACGGTGGGTGATACTATTAACAGAATTACCAATCAATATAATACCCGCAACCTGAATGCGGATAAGTATCGCAATTATGGACTGGAGATCCGTTACCTCGGGGATTATAAAATGGGTAGACTGTCCAATACACTATCTGTCGGCGGTCGCATCTATAAAGGAGCAACCTACCGTTATGCAGCTGACGGTAAAGGAAGTACCGGTACAGAGTATGATATGACCCTGAGTGACGGTACCTGGACAAGAGATATTGATTTCAATACGATCAATGCAGCCCTACATGCAGAAAATATTTTCCGGCTCGGAGACAAGCTATTGCTGATTCCTGGCATCCGGTATGAATATATCACCGGCGAAGCCAGCGGACGTAATGGTTTCAGCGGCGGCAATGAGATCTTATTGCAGAACCAACAACGAAGCAGGGGATTTATACTGGCTGGTGCTGGTGCTGAATACCATATAACTAAATCAACAGAACTGTATGCAAATATCACACAGGCCTACCGGCCGGTGCAGTTTGCAGATCTTACAGCTCCTCCCACAACAGATGTGATTGATGAAAATCTCAGGGATGCAAAAGGATACAACGCTGATCTTGGTTACCGCGGTAAAATTTCCAATTACCTCTTCTTTGATGTAAGTGCTTATTTCCTGCAGTATAATAACCGGATTGGTGTAATTGTGCAGCAACGGACAGATGGCAGTTTTTATAATTATCGGACCAATGTGGGCAACAGTATAAGCAAAGGAATAGAAAGCCTGGTGGAATTTAATCCTGTTAAAGCTTTTAGCAAGGATTCCAAATGGGGTGATATCAGTTTCTTCGTTTCTTATGGGTATACGGATGCCCGGTATGGAAATTTTAAAGTAATCACTAAGAATACTGCCAATCAGTTAGTAGAGAGTAACCTGAAGAATAAAAAAGTAGAAAATGCGCCGGAGAATATTATAAGAGCTGGTATTACTTATTCATTCAAAGGACTTTCAGTTACAGGCCAGTTAAGCCATGTGGATGATGCATTTGCAGATGCGAATAATACGATTACGCCAACAACTAATGCACAAAACGGGTTGATCCCGGCATATACAGTAACTGACCTTACGGTAACATATCGGTTCAATAAGAATCTTCATCTAAAAGCAGGGATCAATAATCTGTCCAACGAAAAGTATTTCACCCGCAGGGCTGGTGGTTACCCGGGACCCGGTGCATTACCTGCCGATGGAAGAACCTTCTTTGTGAGCATTGGTGCCAAACTCTGATATAACATAACACAGGTCATACAGGCTGCTGATTTTCTTCAGCAGCTTTTTTTATTCTCCAAAAAATGAAATGACCCAACTCAACTGTGCAGGTGACAACTCAACTGCTGCTGTCACCTTTTTGTAAAAGGATTTGTTCATCCTTTTTCCTGACAATCGTGTGATAAATCTCATGAAATGCCGGTGAATCTTTGCTGCGTAAATCACCAAATATGAGAAATAAGTACCTGATCTTCTTAGTTGCCTTTACCAGCACCACTGCTATGGCACAGGAAGTAAGAATCGCACCCGCGGAAGATACCACCCGTGCAAAAGAGCTGGAAGAAGTAGTCGTTACGGGCCAGTATAAGCCACAGTCTTTAAAGAACTCTGTTTACCAGATCAAAGTGATCGGAAAAGACAGGATACTGAAACAAGGAGCCACCCGCCTGCAGGATGTACTGAAGAATGAACTCAATATGCGTTTTTCACAAGACCTGGCAACAGGTGGATCAGCCATCACGATGTTGGGCCTCAGTGGTCAGAATGTAAAGATCCTTGTTGATGGATTGCCGGTAACAGGCCGCCAGGGAGTAAACAATGAGTTTGACATCAGCCAGAT
>JAEUVP010000287.1 GCA_016786805.1 Chitinophagaceae bacterium
CAGGCCCTGCCAGTGATCAGCTACAGAAGGGGCATACGTAACATCGGTAAAATGATCGGGTGCAAAACCAAAAGAATATAAGCGGTTACCATCATGCTCCAGGTAGCCAAGACGGATGACAGCATAAGCTACAATTGATCCGTCGCGGGTATCTTCAGCTATATAGCCGGTATTGTAAGGATTGGTTTGAAAAAAATAACTGACTGCTCCTTTATCATAAGGGTGGGGTGCAAAACGTTTTTTAGTTTCCGTGCTGAGTTCCTGGAGGTAGCTGATCAATGCAGCCTGATCTGCTATTGCCAGCGTTCTAAACAGAATCTGTTTATTATTTACAGAGATAGTCATTATTCCAGGTCTGCATATTTTTTTATAAAATCAACCCAGTCTGTTCCGAAGGGAACGACCAGGAATTTTCCCTGTGGGGTGATCAGTATTTTAGATGGGTAGCTGCTGATGTTATAGTTTTTTTCAATATTACTATCTGCCATTGCTACAGGGAAATTATAATTGAACTCTTTCATGTAAGTACCCACTTTACTCTCCGAATCCCTGCAGGCAATTGTAACTAGTATTATTTTTTGTGGTTGTTCGCCTTTTATTTCATCGTAAAATTTTTGCAGGTCAGGGTGTTCTTTTCGGCAAGGTGTACACCAGGTGCCCCAAAAATCCAGCAGTATCCATTTGTTTATATGCGCAGATGTTGAAAACTTTGTTCCGTCTATTTGTTCTAATGAAAATGCCGGAGCTAGTTTGAGACTTTTATTGATATTTTTCAGCCAGTAATTGCTGAAGGAATCCCCACCTGAAAAATTCTTTTCGTAATAGGCACGGAGCTGCTCTTTTGATGATGGGTTATTGAGTGCCATGTCAAGTAAAACTGCCAGTGTTTTGTTTATATCTTCACCACTGCTTACCAGGAAGTTTAGATAATCTTCCCGGAAAGATCTCTTTTCTTTCTGTAAAAGATAGTGCATATCATAAAAGAAGGCGGATGGGTTATTGTTATCATCTTTGTCAGGGCTATGTTCAAATGCTGATTTAAAATATGGGCCAGCCTCTTTATAATTTCTTTTTGCCTGTAACTGGGTTGCTTTTATGAAATTAGCATATGCAAAAAGATAGCGGTACCATGTTCTTCTTTCTTTTAGTTTTCTGGATGCCGTATCTGTATTTATGATCAGCTGGTTCGTTTTTAATTTGGTAAATATGCTGCCGAAAAGTTTATTCGCCAGTGGCTGTAATTCTTTCTTTGACTGAATCTCCTGCCATATGAGCAGGCCATATCTTCCTAATCTGTCTGTATAGATATCTTTTACAGGTTGTTCAAGGGCAAGGAATTCGGTAGTGATATTTGTTAAAGCAGTGATATTGGCTTTTTGATTCATTGCTTGTGTCCAGAGCCAAATGGGCTTTGCAGAACCGGCGAGTACCGGGTTGATGTCTTTACGGATTTCGTCAAGTATCTGGTATCCTATTGTCCTGCTTTTATTCATAAATGCCAATTCTGCTGAATCTTTGATTTCTTCCTCCCATTTTGAAAGGAACCGTTGCCCAAAAAAATTGTGCAACAGGTCCTGAAGTGTAGTGTAAGAATAAGGGGATTTATCATCTCCCAGTTTTCTTATAAAGTATAATGCAGAATCCTTATTACTATCACTGTAGTGCTGGAAACTATTGAAAAAGAAAGCCGGGCCCTCTTTTGGCCGGTTAATTTCTTGTGCTATTGTAATATGATTTAGAAATATAAGTAGCAGCAGTGAAAGATATCTCATAAGCAATGAATTTTGCCAGGTATGATTTCCCGATGATTCTTAAAGCTACAAAAGCCAAGGTATTAATGGGGCCGAAGTACCAGTCAGATACTATTTTTATGATTTTATTAGAATACGTTTGCTGTCGTCACCTCCAGCCGGTTATCATCGGGGTCCAGGGTTTCAAATTCATAATAGCCATCGCCTGTTTTTCGGGGGCCGCTCAGGATGGGAAATCCCGCTGCTTTCAGTTCAACCGCTTTTTCATCTACCTCCTGCATCGTATCCACACCAAAGGCTAAATGAATAATTCCTTTATGTTGCGCCTTGATCCTGTCATTGCAGTTATCCGGAATATCGGGCATACTCATCAGTTCCAGTCTTGTTCCTGATTGAAAGGTTAAAAAATAACTGTGAAACTGCTTCTTTTCATTCGTATATTTTTCATTGGGTACGCCATGGAAAAATTTTACATAGAAGTCTTTTAAGGCTTCTAACTGGTCAGTCCAGATGGCTACATGGTCTAAGGTCATACTAGCAGTTTTTGTAAGGAAACAAATATACTGTGTGGCAGAGAACAAAATTGTCAGTTGCCAGATAAAGCGGCGAAAGAGATCAACCGATACCCAATGTGGCGGATAGTAATTCCAGTGCATTCTCGTCTTCTGCCAATACATGCAGGATATCGCCTCCCATTAATTTGGTGGATCCATTGGGTACGATATAAACACCGGCTCTTTCGATAGAGAGGATATTGATAGT
>JAEUVP010000385.1 GCA_016786805.1 Chitinophagaceae bacterium
GAATCTGGTGGTGGCAGAAGAAAATAAATCAAAAATTGGTTGGTTTTAATTACCATAAAAAGTACATTTGTTTCATGTCAATGACGAAAGCATATTTTGGTTTTAGTTTTTATTACTTCTTTTTTGGAAAGAGGCCGGGAATGCTTTTGTTGAAATCAAACTAAGAACAACTAAAAATCAACATAAAGAATCCCGGCCAAACGGCCGGGATTCTTGTTTACACCCAACCCCTCAAGGGGCTTAGGAGTCTGAAAGAAAAAATGGCTTAAACGATTTGAAATTTTGGTATATGGTAAATGCTGAAAAAAAAGCAGAAGATTTGAAAAGCGAGGTAAGTGCGGATGCCGTTTCCCCCTTCGGGGGGAGAAAGGGGGTTTCCATCCAGGGTTATGAAGGCAGCTTTCACCAGGTGGCGGCGCAATTGTTTTATGGTAAAGAAACAACAGTGATCCCCTGTGATACGTTCCGCGAAGTGGTGAAGATCGCAGCGAATAAAAAAGAAAGTGATGGTGGTGTGATGGCAATTGAGAATTCTATTGCAGGCAGTATACTTGCTAATTATAACCTGTTGCAAAAGTCAAATCTCCGCATCGTTGGTGAATTGTATTTGCAGATACGCCAGAATTTATTGGTGAACACCGGCGTGAAACTGGAAGATATCCGGGAAGTGCATTCGCATACCATGGCCTTGCAGCAGTGTTATGATTTTTTAGATAAATACAAGTGGAAACTGGTGGAGACGGATGATACTGCCCTCAGCGCTAAACATATTCACCAGCATAAAAGCAAGCATGTGGCAGCGATTGCCAGCAAACTGGCGGCGGAGCTATACGGCCTTACTGTGATCGCCCCGAATATTCATACGCTGAAAAATAATTATACCCGTTTCCTAATGCTGCAGCGGGAAGATATGGCCCGGCCCATTGCTGCTGCAGATAAAGCATCTGTTACATTTCATACCGATCATTCAAGAGGAAGCCTGGCAAAAGTGCTGACAAAAATTTCAGAAGGCGGTATCAACCTGAGTAAGCTGCAGAGTTTCCCGATACCGGGCTCTGATTTTAAATATGCATTTCATGCGGATATGGAATTTGATTCGGCAGAGCAGTTCAATACAGTGATAGAAACGATCAGCCCATTAACAGAAGCTATAAAAATTTACGGTGTTTATAAAAGAGGATTATGGAAATAAAGACAAGCAAAAGACTGGAAGGAATTGGTGAATATTATTTCTCGCAGAAGTTGCGGGAGATAGATGCATTAAATAAGGAAGGAAAGAATGTCATCAATCTTGGTATTGGCAGCCCCGATCTACCGCCACATCCGGACGTAATAAGGATACTACAGGAAGAAGCGGCAAAGCCCAACACACATGCTTATCAATCCTATAAAGGGTCACCTGTATTACGGAATGCGGTAAGCGACTGGTATAAGAAATGGTATAAAGTAGAATTGAACCCTGATACAGAGGTATTGCCCCTGATCGGCAGTAAGGAAGGCATCATGCATATCTGTATGACCTATCTCAATAAAGGAGATGAAGTGCTGGTGCCCAACCCTGGCTATCCAACATATAGAAGTGCTGTGCAATTAGCAGGTGGTAAATGCGTGGAATATAAACTGAAAGAGAAAAACAATTATGAACCGGAGTTGGATAAACTGGATGAAAAGAAACTGAAGAAAGTAAAATTAATGTTTGTCAATTATCCGCAGATGCCGACGGGGCAGCTGCCTTCGGAAGATTTATTTAAACGAATAGTCGCTTTCGGTAGGAAACATAATATACTGGTCGTTCATGATAACCCATACAGTTTTATTCTGAATGAGCACCCGGCGAGTTTATTAAGTGTGGAAGGCGGAAAGGATTGTGTGATCGAACTGAACTCCCTCAGCAAAAGCCATAATATGGCGGGCTGGAGGATCGGGATGTTGTGCGGGGCCAAAGAAAGAATTGAGGAGGTGTTGCGTTTTAAAAGTAATATGGACAGCGGTATGTTTTTGCCGGTGCAATTAGCTGCCGCCAAAGCATTATCACTCGGCAAAGAATGGCAGGAGGAAGTGAATACAGTTTACCGGGA
>JAEUVP010000313.1 GCA_016786805.1 Chitinophagaceae bacterium
TGCCCAGTCGTCCCCGTTTTCATCGATCAGTTCATCGAGTACCCGGCAGTCTTCAAATCCACAATTCATTCCCTGCCCGAAGAAAGGTACGATGGCATGTGCAGCATCACCGATCAGGGCAAATTTATCTTCCCGCACCCAAGGGAAACATTTTACTGTTACTAAGGAAGAAGTCGGGTTGTTGAAAAATTCGTTTACATAATCCGGCATCAGGGCAATAGCATCGGGGAATGTATTTTCAAAAAAGCTCTGCACTTTTTCTTTGGTAGTAAGGTTAGAAAAAGAAGCGGGCCCTTCAAACGGGAAGAACAAGGTACAGGTAAATGTCTTGTCCAGGTTGGGCAATGCGATCAGCATATAATCTTTACGGGGCCAGATATGCAGCGCATTTACTTCCATGGCAAATTCGCCGGCAGGGGTTGGCGGAATGGTCAATTCTTTATAGCCACAATCAATATAATACTGGCTGTAATTAAATTTATCATGCTGCAACTGGTGTTGCATCCGTGCAGCGGAAAAGGCACCGTCGGAACCAAAAATCAGTTGCGAGTGATGAGCTACGGGTTGCGAGCCGGGCAGTTCAAAGTTGATCGTATTCGTCTTCCAGTCAATAGCGGAACATTTATGGTTGAATTGAATTTGCACACCGTGCTGTTCGGCCAGGTCCATCAATTTCATATTCAATGCTCCTCTTGAAACAGAATTAATGAACTGTCCTTCTTTTCCATAGGGTTGGAAAGCAGTACTGCTGTCCATATTATGAATATGACGGCCGTGCATGGGAATAGAAATGTTTTTTATTTCATCCGCCAACCCCACTTTATCCAGCGCCAGCAGTCCCCGGTCGCTCAAAGCCAGATTGATGGAGCGTCCAGCAGATATCTTTTCCTTTCGCATATCAGGACGACGTTCAAATATGGAAACACGATATCCTCTCTTTGCCAGGTAAATGGATAACAATGACCCGACTAAACCTGCCCCAATTATCGTAATATCTTTTTTCATAACTATTTCCCTAATTAAACCTGTTAACTGATCAACTGATCAACCAATGAACCAAACCGCCACACCTCTTCAAATGTATTGTAGAGTGGAACAGGGGCCACCCGGATCACATTGGGTTCCCGCCAGTCGGCGATCACTCCCTGTTTCATCAGCCCGTCAAATATTTCCTTTCCCCTTTTCAGCATCAGCATCGACACCTGGCAACCTCTTTCGTTTTCATCGGCAGGTGTTATCACTTCGATGACTTTTTCTGCATGACGCCTGTTGATCTCCGCCAGTAAATAATGTAAATAACCGGCTAATTGTTTTCGCTTGGTATGCAATTTTTCCATACCTGCTTCTTCAAAAATATCCAGTGCTGCTTTATGGGCGGCCATAGATAAAATTGGTGCATTACTCAGTTGCCATCCTTCTGCAGTGGGGATCGGGTCAAACCCCTTCTCCATTTTAAAACGTGTATCCTTCTTATACCCCCACCAACCTGCAAAACGGGGCAATTCTTTATTAGCAATATGTTTTTCATGAATGTACACACCAGCCACCCCACCTGGTCCGCTATTCAGGTATTTATAAGAACACCAGCAGGCAAAATCAATATCCCAGTCATGCAGGTGCAATTCCACATTACCCGCCGCATGTGCCAGGTCAAAACCGGCATAGGCTCCTACAGCATGTGCGGCTTTGCTGATCGCTTCCAGGTCAAAGAACTGGCCCGTATAATAATTGATACCGCCAAATAGCACAACGGCCACAGTATCTCCATGTTGATTGATCGTGTCAATAATATCTGCTGTTCGCAATGTATGTTCACCTTCCCTTGGCGCCACTTCAATTACTGCATTGGCAGGATCAAATCCATGATACCTTGCCTGTGTT
>JAEUVP010000363.1 GCA_016786805.1 Chitinophagaceae bacterium
GTTTCCTTATTCTTTAAATAGGCCGCCAGTTCTTCCAGCTCAGGAAATGATTCGGGCCGCAACGTGGCTTTGCCAAAATCAAAATGCACATTATCCAGGGTGTATTTTTTGGCCGCTTCAAACTTCACATTCACTTTAAAAGGATCGGTAAAGAATTCGTCGGGACCTAAAGCCGGTATTTCGATCTTACCATATTTGGTGGTATCGGTCAGGCTTTTTACTGTGATCATATACGTATCACCCGGGGCTAACTCCAAACTGAATTTGCCTGCCGCATCCGAACGGCCGCCTAAGGTTTGTTTTGTTTTCTCGCTCCGGAATAAAACGGTTTCTCCTTTAGAGGGCTTTCCTTTCATATCGGTCACATATACATTCACCTTCGCCAGTTGCGAAGTAATAGTATCACCCGATTGACTGTATATGTTTACCAGGGAGAAAAAAGAGAAGAACAGCAGTAGTATCCGGCGCATAAAAAATTTGATTTAAACCCAAACGGTAAGCAGTATGGCTTTATTGCAGGTTATAAATACAAACTGCCGGAAGTACCGGCAGTTTGCAGAAAGATCACTTATAATCGGGCAGCAAGCCAATATTATAAAACATAAAACTCCATTTGTCCGTCTCTTCATCAATCGTCTGCTGGGTGCTTTTCCCGGCACCATGCCCTGCTTTCGTTTCGATGCGTATCAATACAGGATTAGCTCCTTTTTGATTAGCCTGCATGGCCGCTGCAAACTTGAACGAATGGGCAGGCACCACCCGGTCATCATGATCAGCGGTGGTAACCATCGTGGCGGGATATGCCGCTTCTTTTACATTGTGTACCGGGGAGTATTTGTACAAGTATTCAAACATCTCTTTGCTTTCTTCTGATGTTCCGTAATCATAAGCCCAGCCGGCACCCGCTGTGAATTTATGATAGCGCAGCATATCCATTACTCCCACTGCAGGGAATGCCACTTTGCACATACCAGGTTGCTGGGTGATACAGGCTCCCACCAGCAAACCGCCATTGCTGCCACCTTCAATGGCCAGCAGGTCTCTTGAGGTATAATTATTATCGACCAAGTAACTGGCAGCTGCCATAAAATCATCAAACACATTTTGCTTTTTTGTTTTCACGCCCTGGTTATGCCAGTCTTCGCCATACTCGCCACCACCTCTCAGGTTGGGCACCGCATATATGCCGCCATTCTCCAATAAAATGATCGTGGAGGTACTGAACCAGGGTGTTAGGCTGACACTAAAACCTCCATACCCATAGAGCAGGCAGGGATTCTTTCCATTCAGTTCAATACCTTTTTTATGCGTGATGATCATCGGGATCTTTGTACCATCCTTTGAAGTATAGAAAACTTGCTTGGATTCATACTCATCCGGGTTGAACTGCACTTTGGATTCTTTATACACTTCACTTTTACCACTGGCAATATCCATTTTATAAATAGTGGCCGGGTTTATATATGAAGTGAAGGTGAAATACATTTCTTTCTCTTCCTGTTTAGCATAAAAACCAGCAGCTGTACCCGGACCGGGCAAGGCAATTTCACGAACCAATTTACCACTGGTATCATGCTGGCTTACTTTGGTGATCGCATCTTTCAGGTAACTGCAGAAAATATAACCTCCGCCTGAAGAAGCAGTAAGCACTTCCGGTTTTGCTTCAACGATCGTTTTCCAGTTGGCGGTATCAGGATTGGCAACCGGGACAGCCACCAGCTTGCCGGTAGGTGCTCCTTTATCAGTCTGGATATAAAAATTCGTGGAATCATTGTACACGACACCGTACTGGTTATTCATATCGGTGATCACGGGTTGTATCGGTGCATCAGGTACAGCAAGATTTTGGATATAGAGCCCGTTACCATAAGTGGCATTGGCTGTATAAATGAATAACCATTGTTGATCTTCACTCACTCCCACCCATACATACCGGAAGGGTGTGGAATCGGAACCAAAAATGAGTTTATCTTCTTTTTGTGAAGTACCTACTTTATGAAAATAGACCTTATGGCTTTCCGTAACACCGGAGAGGCGGCTCCCGTTCTTTACTTTATCATAGGTGCTGTAATAAAATCCTTCATTGCCTTTCCAGCTGGCACCGCTGAATTTTATTTCCAAAGTATCGCCGGTCAGTTGTTTGCTGACGGCATTCATCACCACCAGTTTTTGCCAATCGCTCCCTCCCTCTGAAATATTATACGCAGCCATTGAACCATCTTTGCTGAAGCTGATACCGGCTAATGACGTAGTACCATCTTTGGAAAAACTGTTGGGATCCAGAAAC
>JAEUVP010000378.1 GCA_016786805.1 Chitinophagaceae bacterium
GATGGAATTTCACCGGAAAAACGGAACCATTAAAAAATTCCTGAAGGCATATCATAAAACAAATAGAAAAGAACTCAGGAAAAGGGTGTCCGATTGCCCGCAAAACAACGGGGGTGGCACACAGGATCCTAATGGAAATGGTAATCCAATAGGAGGTACATCTGAAGCAATTTCTTCTCTCGATCCCAATGAGATCATAGGACCGGATGGTATGCCTGATAAAAGCTGGGTGAGTATCAAGGACAGGCTACCTTATACTATCTTATTTGAAAATGATAAAACAGCATCGGCGCCTGCCAAATACGTAAAGATCGTATCACCGGCACACGAAAAAATGGATGCTGCCACTTTCCAGTTAGGAAGCTTTGGTTTCAACAGTCTTACGTTTGCAGTGCCTCCCGCCACGGCATCTTATTACCAGCGGCTGGATTGCAGGGATTCATTGGGATTGTATGTAGATATTACTGCTGGTTATGATGTACAGAACAACCACGCTTTCTGGGAGTTTCAATCCATTGACCCGGTTACATTACTTCCGCCGGCTGATCCGTTAAAGGGTTTCCTGCTACGCCAGGATAGTTTGAATAATACATCAGGACATGGCTTTGTCAATTTCAGTATCAAGCCAGTTACTACTGCACAAACACTGGACTCCATACTGGCCAGGGCAGATATCATGTTTGATACGAACGATACCATTCCGACCAATATTGAAAAGAATACGATTGACGCATTTCCGCCGGTCAGCAGTATCAGTAATCTGCCAGATAGTACAATCAATACAGAAATAACAATTACTTACACGGGTGCTGATGATCTGAATGGTTCAGGTGTGAAATGGTATTCCATCTATGTTTCTGACAATGGCAGTGCCCCTGAATTATATATAGCCAACTTCCGTGGAACCGACACCACATTCATTGGTGTGGAAGACCATCTGTACAGGTTCTACATAACAGCCACTGATAGTACCGGCAATATTGAAGTACTAAAACTGGCAGACAGCATATTTGTTAAAAACGGTGAGTATATCATTTGCCCGAACGGAACTGTCACGTTTGATTCCCGGCTTTCAGGTACCAGTTATCAATGGCAGGTGGATACAGGAGCTGGCTTTACAAACATTACAGACGGAGGAGCATACAATGGCACCAATACATCCCTGCTCAACATCAGTAATGCCCCATCATCCATGTATGGTTACCAGTACCGCTGCCTGGTAAACGGCACAACCTACAGCACCGTATTCTTATTAAAATTCGGAATGACCTGGGAAGGTACTGTTAGTACTGCCTGGGAGAACCCTGCCAACTGGAGTTGCAACAGCTTGCCGGATGAAAATACCGATGTAATTGTGGGTGAAGGCAAACTCAATTATCCCCAGGTAAACTCTAATGTCAGCATCAGAACATTACGGTTCAGGCCCGGTGCTTCCGGAACTGTCAACAGCGGGTTTACACTCACTATTTTAAAATAAAATCAATTGTCCTCCCGGTGCTTCTGCCGGGAGGATGATTTAAAGAAATAAACGTATGAACCAGTTATTGATCCCAACCAACAAAGGCCTGAAAGTCGTATTTCCCGAGAATATCATCCGGGTGGAAGCAAGCAGCAGTTACTGTAAAATTTATTTTGCCAACGAGTACCCGTTGACAGTAGCCAAGGTATTACAGTGGTTCGAAAAAAAACTACCGGATGATTCCTTCTGCAGGATACACCGCACTCATATTGTGAACAGGAGTTTCATCTCCGAAATTTCACTGGATAATAAACTTACATTGATAAACGGCGACCGCTTACAAATAAGCCGCCGGAAGAAAAATTCTTTCAGAAAAATGATTGCGTGATACTGCTGTAGTAGATAATGGTACGCTGGTATCAGCTTACTCCGCCTGTCTGCATGGTTTTATCAATTTTCAACACTAAACCCTGCAACACTTTGCCTGGACCCGCTTCTGTAAAAGTGGATGCACCATCAGCAATCATTGATTGTATGCTCTGTGTCCAGCGAACAGCACCGGTCAACTGGTCAACCAGGTTTTGTTTGATCTCCTCTTTATCCATCACTGCTTTGGCTACCACATTCTGGTAAACCGCACAGGTAGGCGTATGAAATTTTGTTGCCTCTATCGCTGCTGCTAATTCTTCTTTGGCAGGCGCCATCAACGGTGAATGAAAAGCACCACCTACCGGCAGGACCAATGCTCTTTTTGCTCCGGCTGCTTTCATTCTTTCGCAGGCGATCTCTATTCCTTTTATGGAGCCGCTGATCACTAATTGTCCCGGACAGTTATAATTAGCAGGAACAACGATCTCGCCAGTTTCATTTTGTACTTCGGTGCAAATGGCTTCTACTTTATCATCCGCTAATGCCAATACTGCAGCCATGGTAGAGGGGTTCATTTCACAGGCTTTCTGCATCGCTTTGGCACGGATAGAAACCAGTGACAAGGCATCATCAAAACTCAATGTGCCATTGGCCACTAAAGCCGAAAATTCGCCGAGTGAATGGCCGGCCACCATATCAGGCGATGCACTTTCAATACTGCGGTAAGCGATAATAGAATGTAAAAAAACGGCCGGTTGCGTTACATTCGTTTGTTTCAGGTCTTCTTCTGTCCCGTTGAACATCACGTCCGAAATGCGAAAGCCCAGCACTTCATTAGCCTGTTCAAATAATTTCTTTGCAAAAGCACTGTTCTCGTAATGTTCTTTTCCCATTCCCGGAAATTGCGAACCCTGCCCGGGAAATATGTATGCATGTTTCATTCTTGGTGGTAGTTAATCCAAACAAAAATGCCCCAAAGGTTTTAATTAGAAAAATCTTTGTGGCATTAATTAAAAATATTGCTGATAATCAGCTCAGACGGGCTGTAATTAGTTTCAAAAACTCACTCCGGGTCGAGTTTTTTTGAAATTCTCCATCAAAAGCAGAAGTAGTGGTGGTAGAATTTTGCTTTTGTACACCCCGCATCATCATGCACAAATGCTGTGCTTCTATCACCACAGCCACTCCCATCGGGTTCAGCGTTTCCTTGATCGCATCCATGATCTGCACGGTTAATCGTTCCTGCACCTGCATCCGTCTTGCATAAACATCCACTACCCTGGCGATCTTGCTTAATCCTGTTATCCAGCCATTGGGTATATAGGCCACATGTGCTTTACCAAAGAAAGGAAGCATATGGTGTTCGCACATACTGTAGACTTCAATATCCTTCACCACGATCATTTCGCTGACAGGCTCATGAAATTTGGCTGAATTCAGAATAGCATGTGCATCCAACTGGTATCCCTGCGTAAGATATTGCATCGCTTTCGCTACTCTTTCCGGTGTTTTCAGCAACCCTTCCCTTTCCGGATCTTCGCCCAGTAAGCCGATCGCTTCCTTATAATTTTTTAAAAGTGCTGATGTTGTTTGCTCGTCGTACTGTTCTGTCTTTTTATATGCCATAACGTTTAATTCTACTTTCCGTTTATAAATAATTTATGCCGGGTATTCGACAAAATTTCTCGGCGTTTCAAATAACCTGATCTGCAGGTCCATTTTTTGGTCAATATGCGGACGCAGCAGATCATAAATAACGATGACGATATTTTCAGCCGTCGGGTTCAGTTCTTTGAACTCTTCCGTATCCAGGTTCAGGTTCTTGTGATCAAAACGGGAATGAATTTCCCGCTTCACCAGGTCACTGAGTTCTTTCAGGTCCATCACATACCCGGTTTTTTCATCCGGTATGCCCACCACTTTCACTTCCAGTTCATAATTATGGCCATGATAATTGGGCAAAGCGCATTTGCCAAATACTTTCTCATTGGTAGCATCATCCCAACCGGGATTGAATAACCGGTGTGCTGCATTAAAATGTTCTCTTCTGAAAACCGCTACTTTCTTGCTCATGTATTCAAATTACGAAATAAACCGGCATACTGATTTGAATTGGTCCCGGGGTATGGAAATTTCCGGGTATCGGAACTACAACAGGTAAAGGAATAAAATGTTCAGGCAGCTCATTATCACTCCCCGAAATACTCGACGTAAATACGGGGCGTTTCATACAATTTAATGGCATGCAACTGAACTCCTGCCGGTAAATGGGGCACCAGTTGCTGCCAGATAGCTATTGCCAGGTTTTCAGTACTGCACATTTGTCCCTCCATGAAATCAACATCCACATTCAGGTTGCGGTGATCCAGTTTCTCAATGATATGCTCTTTGATGATAATGCTGAGCCGTTTCACATCAAATACAAACCCTGTATCCAGGTCAGGCTTGCCTTTTACTGTAACTAATAATTCATAATTATGCCCATGCCAGTTCTGGTTGGCACATTTACCAAATACTTCATCATTTTTTTCGGGGGTCCAGTTGGGATTGTACAACTTGTGCGCCGCATTGAAATGTTCTGATCTTGTTAAGTAAACCATGCTTTACTTTTTTGTTTCCTCACAGCAATTGGGCGGAGGAAAAGTGAGGCCATACCATTTGGCTGGCAGGCGGCAAAGGTAAGCCAAAAGAGCTGCTGATTAATCAATAACTTTGCTTGTCTTTCCGGCAGGAAAAGATTTTTATATGAATATACTGGTCACCGCCGCCACCTCCATAGAACTCTCCCCTTTCCTGGAACAATTCAGGAAACAAGACACTTCTTTTTTTCATGAACAGGATATTGATGTTTTGATAACCGGTATCGGGTTAACAGCCACTACTTATAGTTTATCAAAATATATACAAATGAAGCGGCCTGACCTTATAATACAGGCAGGTGTGGCAGGATGTTTTGATACAGCCATCCCATTGGGAATGGTGTTTGCCGTAAAACAGGAAGCTATCGCCGATCAAAGTGTGGTTGAACTGAATCAACTAAAAACCTTGTTTGATCTCAACCTGGTACCACAGGACCAGTATCCTTACTCCAAAGGATGGCTGGTCAATAAAAACGATATCCTGAAAAAAACGAAACTTAAAAAAGTAAGCGGTATTTCCGTGAACGAGATCACTACTTCCAAAAAGAAAGTGGCGTTTTATAAAGACCATTTTAACCCAATAGTGGAATCGATGGAAGGTGCCGCCCTGCATTATGTTTGCCTGCTGGAAAAAATTCCTTTTATCCAGTTAAGAAGCACCAGCAATTATATTGCTGAAAGGAATAAAAAGAACTGGAACATGAAAGAATCAATTATTAACCTGAACAAGGAACTGACCCGTTTGTTAGCAACACTATGAAATTCACATTAGGCTTCTCACCCTGCCCCAACGACACTTTTATCTTTGATGCCCTTGTCAATAAAAAAATTGATACGGAAGGATTTGAATTTGAAATAGTGCTGGCGGATGTGGAAACACTCAACCAATGGGCCCTGGAAGGGAAATTAGCTATTACCAAACTGAGTTTCCCGGCTTTCTTCCGGTCGCTGCAACATTATACACTGCTAAATGCAGGCAGTGCATTGGGAAAAGGAGTCGGGCCCTTATTAATTACTGATTCTGCCCAGGAACTTTCTGATGATGATGTGAACCAGGCCTCTGTTGCCTTGCCGGGTATTCATACCACCGCTAACCTGCTGTTCAGTTACGCCTACCCCGATGCTATTGACAAAAAATTCATGCTATTTTCCTCTATTGAAAATGCTTTGCTGAATAAAGAAACAGATCTTGGTGTCATCATTCACGAAAATCGTTTTACTTACCAGCAAAAAGGTTTGTATAAAGTAAAAGATCTTGGTGAGTATTGGGAAGAAAAAACAGAATTGCCTATTCCTTTAGGCGGTATTGCTATTACTCAATC
>JAEUVP010000403.1 GCA_016786805.1 Chitinophagaceae bacterium
TGATATTGAACTGGTGGTGGACAGGCTGCAGGTTACGGATGATCTGCGTTCAAGATTAAGCCAGAGTGTGCAACAAACACTGAAGCTGGGAAAGGATTTGATGTTCCTGCTGGTAAATGACAGCGATAAAACCATTCAATACAGCAAGCAACTGATGTGCGAGGATACCGGCATCAGTTATGAAGAACCATCTCCCAATGCGTTTTCTTTTAACTCCCCATACGGTGCATGCCCAACCTGTAAAGGCCTGGGTAATGTCTATACCATTGATATGGGCGAAGTGTTGCCGGATAACAGCAAGAGTGTAAAAGAAGGTGGTATTGCTCCTTTGGGGGAGGAAAGAGAGGCCAGCGTATTTAACCAGGTGGTGGAATTTGCCAAAAAGAACAAGATCAAATTAGATATACCCATTAATAAATTGACGCAGGCGCAACTGGATCTTTTATTATATGGTGATAAGGATATCAATGCGTCGCTGGAAGTAGATACGGATGATGAAACGGTACCGGATATCTATACCGGCAGTTATGAAGGCATTATCCCGATGCTTAAAAGATGGTTTTCTTCACCACATAGTACGGAGGCATTGCGGGAGTGGGTGCAGCAGTTCATGACGATGAAACCCTGCGTGACCTGTAATGGTGCCCGGTTAAAAAAAGAAAGTCTCTGGTTCAAAGTGGCGGGCAGAAATATTGCCGAGCTCAGTAATATGAACCTGGATAATTTATATGCCTGGTTTGATGGTATAGAATTGCGGATCGACAATAAACAAAAAACGATTGCCAAGGATGTGCTGAAAGAGATCAGGGAACGGTTACAGTTTTTACTGGATGTTGGGCTTACTTATTTAACACTGAACCGTTCTTCAAAAAGCCTGAGTGGTGGTGAATCGCAACGTATCCGTCTCGCCACACAAATTGGTTCACAGTTGCAGGGCATTACTTATATATTAGATGAACCTTCTATCGGTTTGCACCAACGGGATAATCATCGCCTGATTGAAGCATTGAAAAACCTGCGGGATATTGGCAACAGTGTATTGGTGGTGGAGCATGATAAAGATATTATGCTGGCAGCCGATCATTTGATTGATATAGGTCCCAAAGCCGGCTTTCATGGCGGCAGGGTAGTGGCACAGGGTGATCCTAAAGAAATGCTCAAACTGAACACCCTTACTGCAGGTTACCTGAACGGGCAACACCGCATCCCCGTTCCTAAAGAAAGAAGGAAGGGAAATGGGAAATTCCTGGAACTAAAAGGATCGAAGGGAAATAACCTCCGGAATGTGGATGTAAAATTTCCATTGGGTGAGTTTATCGTGGTAACAGGTGTAAGCGGCAGTGGAAAATCCACGCTGATCAATGAAACACTGTATCCTATTTTATCCAAACATGCTTTCGGTTCCAAGATGATGCCGCTGGAGTATAAATCTGTCAAAGGACTGGAGCAGATCGATAAAGTGATCGAGATCGACCAGTCGCCGATCGGCCGTACGCCAAGAAGTAACCCGGCCACCTATTGCGGCTTCTTTACCGATATAAGAACCTTATTTGCTTCTGTACCGGAAGCAAAGATCAGAGGTTATAATGCAGGCCGTTTTTCCTTTAATGTGAAAGCCGGCCGTTGTGATGTGTGTGAAGGCGGTGGTATGCGGGTGATCGAAATGAATTTTTTACCGGATGTATATGTGCATTGTGAAAAATGCAATGGCCGGCGCTACAACCGGGAAACACTGGAGATCCGTTATAAGGGCAAATCCATTTCCGATGTGCTGGATATGACGGTGGAAGAAGCCGTGGAATTTTTCCAGGCGGTTCCTTATATCTACCGCAAGATAAAAGTGCTGGAAGAAGTGGGGTTGGGTTATATCACCCTGGGACAATCAGCGGTAACTTTAAGTGGTGGTGAAGCACAACGGGTGAAGCTATCCACTGA
>JAEUVP010000398.1 GCA_016786805.1 Chitinophagaceae bacterium
ATCAGGCCGGCAGGATGTGCAATATCTGCAAACACAATAGCACCGATCTTATCTGCTACTTCACGGATACGTTTATAATCCCAATCGCGGCTGTATGCAGAAGCACCACAGATGATCATTTTCGGTTTTTCAGCCAGGGCATTTTTTTCTAACTGGTCATAATCAACAATACCATCTTTGGTAACGCCATAATGCAGGGCCTGGTAAGTTTTACCGCTGAAATTGGCCGGGCTTCCATGTGTAAGGTGGCCGCCCATGCTAAGATCAAGCCCGAGTATTTTTTCTCCCGGTTTCATGACGGCAAGAAAAACAGCCCCATTGGCCTGGGCACCACTATGCGGCTGCACGTTGGCCCAAGTGGCGTTGAATACTTTTTTTAGTCGTTCAATGGCCAGTGTTTCGATCTCATCCACCACTTCGCAACCGCCATAATAACGTTTGCCGGGATAACCTTCAGCGTATTTGTTGGTGGCTACTGTTCCCATAGCCTGCATCACCTGCAGGGAAGTAAAATTTTCTGAAGCGATCAGTTCAATACCATGACGCTGACGGTCCAGTTCTTTGTTGAGGAGATCGAATATTGCCGTGTCTTTTTGCATACGGTTGTTGATATTTCGTTTAGCTGAATAGAATTACCGGACGATGAAGTGTGCGACGCAACGAAGTAGAGTAGCGGTACTATGGTTGGGCACCTTATAAAATCCGCTGCAAAAGTAAGTTAGCCGGGCATCGGGTGGGTGGCTTGTGCAAAGTTTTTGTTTATTCTAAAATCGTTACTTTCGTTGGCTTTTAATTTATAAAAAGGTTGCCGCCCCCGGCGGTTGTTAGGTTCAATGAAAGCGATCATACCAGTAGCGGGTGCAGGCACAAAGCTGCGTCCTCATAGTTATACACAACCCAAGGCTTTAATTCCACTGGCAGGAAAGACTGTGCTCAGCATCATCATTGACCAGTTACGGGAGGCAGGTATCAACGAATTCATCTTTATTGTAGGCTACCTGGGCGATAAGATCCAGGATCATGTACGCAATAAATATCCTGACCTGAAGGCACACTATGTGCACCAGGCTGACCGGCAGGGTGTTGGGCATGCTATCAGGCTGACCAAGAATATTGTGAACAATGATGAAGTGTTTGTGGTGCTGGGTGACAGTATCTGTGAATATGATGTAAAAGAAGTAGTGAACAGCCCCTTTTCCATGCTGGGTTTACGGAAAGTAGATGACCCGAGGGATTTTGGAGTGGCCGAGATCAATGAAGAAGGTATCATTGATCATGTGGTGGAGAAACCACAGATACCCAAATCAAACCTGGCATTGGTGGGAGTATATAAGATCAAAGAAACCGAACAGATGTTTCAATGCCTGGAAAATAATATCCGGCAGGGACTTCGTACCCATGGTGAATACAGCCTGACCGATGCACTGGATTGCATGATCAACCTGGGGGCAAAATTCAGATCATTCAAAGTAGAGAACTGGTTTGATTGCGGCCGGAAGGAAACGATGCTGGAATCCAATGCGATCCTGCTCAAAAAGTTTGCACCCAAAACAGATCCCGACCGGTTTGAAAATACCGTGATCATCCATCCGGTAAGTATTGGGGATGGGTGTACTATTAAAAATTCCATTATCGGGCCCAATGTGGCAGTTGGGGAGAATACCACTATCGATTCCTCTATCATCAAGAATTCTATTATTGGTTCTTTTTCTGACTTGTTTGATATTGTATTGGACTCCTCCATCATCGGAAGTGATACCGATCTGAAGGGAGAGACAAGGACCCTTAATATTGGTGACAACACAAGTATCGACCTGGGATAAACCAGTCAATAGCCAGAGTAGTGAGCCATGAATTATCTTTATGGCTACTAACTATTAATTACTCATGACTCCTTTCAACAATCGTATCACACAACTTTTTGGTATTGATTACCCCATCATCCAGGCAGGCATGATCTGGGCCAGTGGCTGGCGCCTGGCCAGTGCTGTCTGTAATGCTGGGGGGCTGGGTATTATTGGAAGTGGCTCAATGTATCCCGATGTATTACGGGAGCATATCCGGAAATGCAAAACAGCTACTAACCGGCCTTTTGGAGTCAATGTGCCATTGTTGTATCCCGATATTGAGAAGCATATACAGATCATCCTGGAAGAAGGAGTGAAAATTGTTTTTACCTCTGCGGGTAACCCGAAAACATGGAGCAACGTCTTAAAAGAAAAGGGTGTCACGGTTGTGCATGTCGTGAGTTCTTCCAAATTTGCGAGGAAAGCAGAAGAAGCAGGATGTGATGCGGTGGTGGCAGAAGGTTTTGAAGCAGGAGGACACAATGGTAGAGAAGAAACAACCACGATGGTATTGATACCGGCAGTGGTGGAAGCCGTGAAGATCCCGGTTATTGCTGCAGGGGGTATAGCAACGGGAAAGCAGATGCTGGCAGCGATGGTGATGGGTGCCGAGGGAGTGCAAATGGGCAGCGCCTTCGTAGTCAGTGAAGAAGCCTCATCGCATATAGAGTTCAAAAAAGCGGTTATCAATACGGTGGAAGGGGACACGTCTTTAACTATGAAGCAGCTCACACCGGTTCGACTTATTAAGAATAAATTTTATCAGCAAGTACAAGAAGCTGAAGCCAATGGAGCAACTGCAGAGGAATTAAAAACATTACTGGGCAGGGGGAGAGCCAAGAAGGGAATGTTTGAAGGAAATATGGAGGAAGGCGAACTGGAAATCGGGCAGGTGAGTGCATTACTGGATCGTATTTTACCTGCTGGGGAGATCGTAAAAAATGTATGGGAAGAATTTAATAAGGCCTTGCTGAATCCGGTTAAAATGCTTTAATTTTAACCACGGAACATTTCGTATACCATTTAACCAACGATTAAACTATTTATTCATGAAACCTAAAGTCATTCTTCTTGCAGTTGGCCTTTTGGGTTTTGTAGCTGCTAAAGCCAATGGAGACGATCCGGGTGCAGGCACCTGCCAAAAAGGTAAAAAAGACGATTTAAATGGCACGGTAATACATTCAGATTCTAAGAAGCCGCTGAAAGATGTTACTGTTACTGCTTTCCTGGTATCCAAAAAGGAGAAGATTGTACTGACTGATGAAGAAGGCGGCTTTGCGTTCGATGAGTTAAAGCCGGGTACTTATAAATTTGTTTTCGAAAAAGCAGGCTTTAAAAAAGTAACGAAGGAAAAGATCGTGGTGAAAACAGATGAGGCATTCCAGTTGAATATTGAAATGATAGAAAGTGCCAATTATGACCTGATGCCTTCCCCATTTCACTTCTCTGACTTTTAAGAGTACAAAAAAATACAAAAAAGGGATGCAATTGCATCCCTTTTGTTTTTCATGGCTGGTTACGGTGGTACTTAATCCATATCGATATCAAAATCATCCTCACTTTTCTCAATATTAAATTTTTTATGCTTTTCAAGGAAGCTGCGGTATTTAGTATAAATAGTTGCGTCGGCTTTTTTACCATTTATGGTTAATTCGCCATCCTTGTGTTTGATGGTATAGGAGCCTTTTTTATTGATCAGGCCATCATCGTTAAGTCCATCTACAAATGTTTTATACTCTTTTATTTCTGCCTTGGCTTTTTCAATTTCCACTTTTGCTTTTTCCATCTCCACTTTCACATTTGCCATTTCTTTTTCGATCTCTGGTTTGATCTTTTGGAGTTCTTCCTGCATTTTCTTCATTTCCACCTCCATTTCTTTGAAGTCGATCTTTTTCACTTGTTCAATTTCGGCTTTGATCTTGTCGAAATCGATCTTTGCAATGGATTCCTGTACTTCTTTCTTGATCTTCTCAAAATCAATTTCTTTCATCGCACTTTCGATCTCTGCTTTGATCTTGGTGAAATCAACTTCTCTCATTGCTTTTTCCACTTCCAGCCTGATTTTTTCGCCATCAATCTCTTTTAATGCTTTGGCTAATTCTTCATGAACGTTCTTCATTTCACGGTCCATATCTACATTTTCCATTTCAGCCAGCACCTCATCAAGGTCACGGACTTTTTTGTCGGCATGGATTTTTTTCTTTTTGGGTGTGGTGTCGGTTGGATTGACCTCTTGCTGGTAAGTACCGGTAGGGCTTTGTTTTCTGTCCCACGATACAAGTGCAACGATCAGCCCAAGGGTCAGCACGGGAAGCCAGATGCGGCGGCTGGTTAAGGTTCCTGGTTTCATACTAGTTGTTTTAAGGTTAAAAGGAATCACGAAATACTTCGTATCAAATATACGATTGTATTCGTATTTAGTTACATCCTTTTTATTTTGCATGAAATTTTAACAAAAAAGCACCTGTGGGGCAGGTGCTTTTGTATAGGAAGTTACCCGGATCAGTTTTTTCGGAATGCCCATTTGATCAGCTCTTTCCAGGTTGGTTTTTTGCCATACATAAGGATACCTGTGCGGTATATTTTACCAGCAAACCAGGTAGTGAAAACGAAGCCGGCAATTAATAACGCCATAGAAAGACCTAAGTGCCACCAGGGAACGGTACCGGGAACACCGTAAGGTATTCTTGCCATCATCACAATTGGTGAGCTGAAGGGGATAATACTTCCCCATACCGCAATCGGGCCAGTGGGGTCATTCATCGCCATTGACATCAGAGCGATAGAGAAAATAACAAGCATCGTTACCGGGAAGCTTAGCGATTGTGCTTCTCTCATGTCTTCATTAACGGCGCTGCCGATAGCAGCATACAAAGAGGAATAGAAAAAGAAACCACCTAAAAAATAGAATACAAAGCAGAATAAAACAAGCGGAACATTAATGCTGGAAAACACTTTTTGCACTCCGCCTACCATACCACTTACGGAATCACCGGCACCGGATGCTTTGGTGACATTATAAACTATAAAAATAAAGGCGATCCAGAGAAAGAACTGGGTTAGTGCAACAAGGCCAATGCCCAGGATCTTACCCAGCATCAGTTGAAAAGGTTTGACGGAAGAAACGATCACTTCCGCAATGCGATTCGTCTTTTCTTCCATCACCCCCATCATTACCTGGGATCCGTAAATCAATAAAATAAAATAAATGAGAAAGCCTGCCACATAGCCAATGGTACCGGCGATTTTTGAATCGGCATTTTCATCATTGATATTGACAGGTTTGATAGTTACCTGGCTGGATTCCAGCTGGTTGATGGTGCTGTCACTGATACCGAGTTTTTCATTTTTAATCTCGCCCCATATATTATTCAGCTTGGATTGCACGGGCATCGCTGTTTCCATCCCCAGTGTTTTGTCGGCCTGAAGCGGGATGTTTCTTAAGCCGTTTTTCCAATCATCTATAGCTGGTATAACAACAAATGCATCAAAACTGGTAGCTCCGAGGTTTTCCTTCAGGCTATCCACTTTCATGTTTGTGAGCACTAATACAGAGGAACTGTCTTTACCATTCGCCCTTGCGATCCTCCCTGCATCAAAATAACCGGAAGAGTCAACCACGGCTACGGTTAAGTTTTTCTTTGATTTTTCGCCCAGGTACCCAATACCGAAAATGAGACCCAGGTATAGGAGGGGAAACAAAAGGGTACTGATAATAAATGTTTTCTTTCTGACCTTCGTCAGGTATTCTCTTTTTATAATGAGCAGTATCTTGTTCATTGGAATGATTTTAATGGTGGTCCAATCAGTTATTTACCTGTTGAAACTGGCGGGCTGTCGGGGTCCCTTCCACCAGCTTGATGAAAATATCATTGAGCGAGGGTAGTATTTCATTAAAAGAATGGATTTCACTTCCCTGTTGCAGCAAGTATTGCAGCACATCATTCGGTTTACTACCTGCTTTGATTCGCACCACAAAGGCCTGCTCTTTATTACCCACAACTTCAAACGGGCTGTTGCCATTCAGTGAACCAGGCAACTGGTTAACACCAATACTGAACAGGTTTTCCTTAAAGTTTTGTTTTACCTCTTTAACTGTTCCGTCAAGTATCTTTTGTCCTTTGTTCACCAATACGATCTGGCTGCATATTTCTTCTACCTGCTCCATCCGGTGTGTACTGAAAATAACGGTAGTACCGCTTTGTGCCAGCTTATATATTTCCTCTTTGATCAGGTTGCTGTTCACAGGGTCCAGTCCGCTGAATGGTTCGTCAAGTATAATAAGCTTGGGTTCATGCAAAACGGTAGTAACAAACTGTAGTTTTTGTTGCATCCCTTTTGAAAGGTCTTCTACTTTTTTATTCCACCAGCTTTCCATCTCAAAACGGATAAACCATTCTTTGATCTTTTTGGTGGCATCTGAACGGGTGAGTCCTTTTAACTGGGCGAGATAAAGTGTTTGCTCACCAATCTTCATTTTTTTATACAAGCCTCTTTCTTCAGGCATATAGCCGATCCTGCCAATATCGTTTACGGGGTCAAACTTTTTACCATCAAAAATGATCTGACCTTCATCCGGGTAAAAAATTCCGGTGATCATCCTGATCAGGGTGGTTTTCCCGGCCCCATTAGGACCTAATAATCCAAAGATGCTTCCCGGCTCGATTGATAAACTGATATCATCAACTGCCTTTTGAGTCGCAAAGTATTTTTTTAGGTTTTGTAGCTCCAGCAGCGGCATATATAATGGTTTTGTCCGCCAAATATAGTTTAACCCCGGTTCTCGTTGGACTGATATCGGTGAAAAGCATGATTTGAACCGTGAACTGCAACAACATTAAATCTTGATGAAAGGATTGCCGGGGCTTATTTTTTTTACAACTTCGCAGTTCAATAGAATGGAAATATGAAAAACAAGTTGTTCCGGCTTATATTTTTGTTGATTGTGTTTGTTACATTCAGCGGATGGGGTTTCCTGGTGCATCGTACCACGCACCAGCTGGCGGTCTATCAATTACCTAAACCGATGCGGTCGTTCTTTTATTCTAATATGAATTACCTGGTGGAGCATTCGGTGAGACCGGATCAGCGGCGTAACCAGGATTCCACCGAGGCCTCGAAACATTTTATTGACCTGGAAGCTTTTGGAGATTCAGCAGCCTGGAAAATGCCTTTAACGTGGAATGAAGCAGTAAAGCGGTATACAAAAGACAGCCTGCTGGAGTACGGTTATGTGCCTTACCAGGTTATCGTTACCAAAAACAAACTAACGGAAGCATTCCTGGCAGGGAATAAAGACAGTATTCTCTTTTATGCAGCTGATCTAGGTCATTATATCGGGGATGCGAATGTGCCCTTGCACACTTCAT
The DNA here is from genome assembly GCA_016786805.1 of Chitinophagaceae bacterium. Classification (GTDB taxonomy): domain Bacteria; phylum Bacteroidota; class Bacteroidia; order Chitinophagales; family Chitinophagaceae; genus CADEDV01. The sequence continues at coordinate 7,217 of JAEUVP010000398.1, forward strand.
TAAACTATGACGGGCAACTGACCAATCAAAAGGGTTTACATAGTTTATGGGAATCGATGATCCCTGAATTGGAGATCGATCAGTATAATTTATACAGTAAACATAAAGCAAAATATTTATCCAATCCTGAGCAGGCTATATGGGGTGCTGTCAGGCGGGCGCATACATTATTACCTGATGTGTTTGGTAAGGAAATTACTGCTACCAAAGGATTTGTTGATTCTACCAAGTTCAGGGTGCAGGTACGACGTGGCCGTGAATCGAAATCCTTTACAACAGCGTTTGCAAAGGAATACAGTAAGCAATTGGGCAAAACGATCAATGAGCAATTATTATATTCAGCTAAAATGATCGCTGATTTTTGGTATACCGCCTGGGTGGATGCAGGCAAGCCCGATCTTTCTCAGCTGTCAACAAAGCCATTCGGTGATAAAGAGAAAGACGATCTCAAAAATGAATTGAGAGCCTGGCGGAGTAATGAGTTGCTGAAGAAAAAGCTACTTATTTCCCGGAAGCAGGTTGCAGAACAGCAGTGATCATATCCACTACCCGTTCACCATCCATAGCGGCACTCACAATGCCCCCTGCATAGCCAGCACCTTCCGCACAGGGATAAAGACCTGCAATTTGCGGGTGCTGCATTGTCTGAAGGTCCCTTGGTATCCTGACAGGAGAGGAGGTTCTTGATTCTGTTGCTACCACGACGGCGTCATTCGTATAATATCCCTTCATTTTTTTGCCAAAGGCCACAAAAGCCTCCTGTAAGCTTTTGTGAATAAATGAGGGGAGTACTTCTTTTAATGATACGGAGTGAATGCCCGGTAAGTAAGAGCAGTCGGGTAGTTGGGAGGAGATTTTATTTTGGGTGAAATCAACCATTCGTTGTGCCGGGGCAACAAATTTTCCTCCCCCTGCATGAAATGCCTGTTGTTCTACGGACCGTTGAAACTCCATGGCCGCTAATGCGCCATGTTTTTTGAAAGCCTGGATATCTTTTTCCTCGACTGAAACAACAATGCCGCTGTTGGCATAAGGATTATTACGTTTGGAAGGGCTCCAGCCATTCACTACTAATTCACCGGGTGATGTGGCAGCGGGTGCAATGATGCCGCCGGGGCACATACAAAAAGAGAAGACACCCTTGCCATCCACCTGCTGCACCAGGCTGTAGGCGGCCGGGGGCAAAAAACGATCTCTTACCGTGCAATGGTATTGCGAGCTATCGATCAGGCTTTGCGGATGCTCCACTCTTACACCCAATGCAAAGGGTTTTGCTTCGATCAGTATGTTTTTATCATGCAATAATTGAAAAATATCACGGGCGGAATGACCTGTGGCAAGGATAACTGTATCGGCTTCAAAACTGTTCCCATCCGCCGTCTTCACTCCCCTGATCTTATTATTGGATATGATAAGATCAACTACTTTTTTTTCAAATAAAAAGTCAGCACCACAATCCTGCAATTGTTTTCGCATAGCAGTAATGATATGGGGCAGCTTATTCGTACCAATATGCGGGTGAGCTTCGTATAAGATCTTTTCCTCTGCCCCAAAGCGGACAAATAGATTCAGAATACGGTTGATATCACCCCGTTTGGAACTTCGGGTGTATAATTTACCATCACTGTAAGTACCGGCACCGCCTTCCCCAAAGCAATAATTACTTTCCGGGTTCACTTCTCCTTCTTTGTTCAGAACAGCAAGGTCTCTCCTTCGGGACCGTACATCTTTTCCTCTTTCAAGTATGATGGGTTTGATACCATATTCAAGCAATTTTAAAGCAGCAAATAAGCCAGCCGGCCCTGCACCTACAATGATCACTTTTTTGGTGGCTTTTGTGACGTCATTGAACTTGAATGTTTGTAATTGCCGTTGTTCGTACGGTTCGTTGATATATGCCTGCAATTGTAAGTTCACCCATGCCTGTTTACTGCGGGCATCGATGGAGCTTTTGAGAATATGATAACCCGAAACTGCTGAGGAGTTAACAGCCTCTGCTTTAGCTATGTATTGCTTAATAAGCTGCTCATTGACCGCTTCTGAAGGAAGCAGTTTAAGAAGAATTGTCTTTTGCATGGGGTCAGGTTTTTATCCTGAAATAAGCTTTTGCGCTGCAAAGATGCAAATAAAAAAATGCTGACGAAAGTTTGTTTTTAAAAGAGTAAAATCAGTTCTTCGGGATATAAAAATCTTACTACCTTCAGGCATATTGATTAGTATGAGACCAATCCCGATTGCCCTTATTTTATTAGTAGTTATCCAGGTCAGTTCCTGCAAAACTGCCTACCAGCCCCAAAGCATACAGTATAAAGATTACCGGATCAATTCTTCACAGGCAAAGGATTCTGTTTTGCTGAGTGTGCTGAAGCCGTATAGTGACAGCGTTAATATGAGTATGAATGATGTGATTGGTATTGCAGAAAAATCGTTGGAGAAAAAAGCACCGGAAGGCACACTGGGAAATTTTATGGCAGATGCTTTTTTTATAATGGCCAATGAAAAGTTCCAGACAAAGGTTGATGTGGCTTTCATGAACTTTGGCGGCATCCGGCTGACACAGTTGCCTGCAGGTAATGTAACCCGGGGAAAGATATTTGAACTGATGCCTTTTGATAATGTGTTACTGCTGCAAAAAATGAAAGGAACAGTGTTGCAACAATTATTAGATCATATAGCCGGAAGAGGCGGTTGGCCGGTAGCAGGAATGACTATGCAGATAAAGGATAAAAAAGCGGTCAATGTGCTGATCGGGGGCAAACCACTGGATCCTGAAGCTACCTACATCACCGCCAACTCTGATTTTGTAGCGAATGGAGGCGATGATGCAGCGATGTTGCGTACTATACCGCAAATCAATATCGGCTACCTGATGCGGGATGCTCTCTTTGATTATATCAATAAACTGAAAAGCCAGGGAAAGAATATAACTGCGAACGAAGAAAACCGTGTTACCAATGCTCAGTAGAAAAAAATTCATACAACAAACAGCCCTTTCTGCGGGAGCCATGCTGGCAGGCCCATCTTTACTGGAGGCAGCTGAATACCTGGCACCACAAAAGCTTACTATTCTTCATACCAATGATGTACACAGCCGGCTGGAAGCTTTTCCCATGGATGGTGGCCGCAACCAGGGATTAGGAGGTGTGGCAGCAAGGGCAGCACTGGTTGAACAAATACGAAAAGAAGAAGAAAACGTATTATTACTTGATGCCGGTGATATCTTTCAGGGTACCCCTTACTTTAATATCTATAAAGGCGAACCTGAAATAAAAGCCATGTCTGCAATGCGGTATGATGCCTGTACCATCGGTAACCATGATTTTGATGGGGGGCTTGAAAATTTAGCTACACAGTTACACAATCACGCCAACTTCCCGATGCTGGTCAGTAACTACGACTTTGCCGGTACGCCGATGGAGAATAAAACGGTGCCTTATAAGATATTTACAAAAGGCAAGCTAAAGATCGGTATGTTAGGTGTGGGGATAGAAATGCAGGGATTGGTTCCTGATAATTTATCAGCCGGTGCTAAATATCTCGACCCTGTCGAGAAAGCGAATGAATTTGCTGAACGATTAAAAAAAGATATGAAATGTGATATGATCATTTGTTTGTCTCACCTGGGTTACCAGTACAAAGGGAGTAATAAAGTGAGTGATGAGATACTGGCTAAAACAACAAACAATATTGACCTGATCATTGGAGGTCATACGCATACTTTCCTTGACAACCCTGTTGTGTTCAAGAATAAAAAAGGGGATGATGTGGTGGTAAACCAGGTAGGCTGGGCTGGTATAATTTTAGGTAGATTAGATTTTGAATTTTCCAAATTTTCAGGCAAAAAAATGGCAAATTCCCGGTCTATTTCAGTTACCAAAAAATCAGGTGAATAAAAATTTTTTTTTATAAAAGAAATGTAGATATTCGCCGTCCTGTCCAACTTTTTTTATCGACATTGTGTGAAGAATATTATTGGACATTTCAAAGGACTATAGTTAACCCGATATATAAACTGCTAGTTGACAGATGGAGAAAAATGCTGAAAAAGTCTGGACCAATTGCTTAAAGATCATCAAGGATATTGTTGAGTGGCAGCATTACAAAACATGGTTTGAACCTATCACGCCGGTTTCCTTAAAAAATAATGTGCTCGTCATACAGGTGCCCAGCCAATTCTTTTTTGAATACCTAGAAGAACATTACGTAAATTTATTAGCGAAGACATTAAAGAGAGAGCTGGGTAAAGAGGCCCGCCTCGAATACCGCATCATGGTGGACAGTGGCAACAGTAAGAACAAGCCTGTTACCATGGATGTAAGCGGGCAAGGATTTAAAACTTTTTCAAATAACGAAATGGATTTTCCTTTAGTCATAAATAATCCAGTCAAGAATCCGTTCGTTATACCGGGTCTGAAAAAAATGCAGATCGACCCTCAGCTTAATCATATTTATACATTCGACGCATTTATAGAAGGTGACTGCAACCGGGTAGCCCGCCGTGCTGGTAAAACAGTAGCGGAAAAGCCAGGTGCTAACTCTTTTAATCCCCTTGTTATATATGGCGGGGTAGGGTTGGGTAAAACCCACCTGGCACAGGCCATCGGCAACGAGGTAAAAAGGTCGAACCCCAATAAAGTGGTGTTGTATGTGAGTTCTGAGAAATTCATCAACCAGTTCATGGATCATAGCCGGAATAATGCGATCAACGATTTCATTCATTTCTACCAGCTGATCGATGTGCTGATCATTGATGATGTTCAGTTCTTTGCAAAGGCAGAAAAATCCCAGGATGCCTTCTTTGCCATATTTAACCACCTCCACCAGTCCGGCAAACAACTGATCCTGACTTCGGATAAACCCCCGAAAGACCTGGAGGGGGTACAGGAAAGATTACTAAGCCGTTTCCGCTGGGGTTTGAGTGCAGATTTGCAGGTACCTGATTATGATACCCGTATTGACATCCTGGAGAGAAAAATGAAGAACGATGGGTTGGAAATGCCCAAAGAAGTGGTGAAATATATTGCGTACAATATTAATAGTAATGTAAGGGAACTGGAGGGTGCTTTAATATCACTGTTGGCACAATCTTCGCTGAACAGGAGAGAAATTGACCTTGATTTAGCTAAAAAAGTGTTACGCAACTTCGTCAAATCATCCAGCAAAGAGATCACTATTGAAACCATTCAGCGAATGGTCTGTGAATACTTTGACGTGTCTTATGATAAACTTTTGCAGAAAACCCGCAAAAGAGAGATCGTACAGGCAAGACAGATCACTATGTACTTGGCAAAAGCTTTCACCAAAAACTCACTGAAGACCATTGGTGAGCATTTCGGGGGAAGAGACCATACAACGGTTATCCATTCCTGCCAGACCGTGAAAGACCTGATGGATACAGATACTGTGTTCAGGGAAAACGTTTTAGAATTGCAGCAGAAAGTTCAGTTAGCTGCCATGTAAGATACTTTGGACGGTTTCAATAAATTATTGAACCAACCCCGTCTCGCTCCTGGCGATGACGGGGTTCTTTTTTTATTGAATTTAAACGGTTAAAGATGCCGGAGGAAAGCAATTAATCTTTATTTTTGCCACCCCTTCGGTAAAAACGGGGTAAAGTTCTTAGGGAGAGGTGCCTGAGTGGCCGAAAGGGCCGGTTTGCTAAACCGTTGTACGAGCTTAAACTTGTACCGAGGGTTCGAATCCCTCCCTCTCCGCAGAGCCTGCAAAGACCGGCAGGCTTTTATTATGGCCCGGGAAGTAGCGCAGGCCGGTAGCGCACCTGGTTTGGGACCAGGGGGTCGCAGGTTCGAATCCTGTCTTCCCGACAACTTTCTTTCTTTTTGAAAGTACAAATGACGGTAGATCAATGATCTACCGTTTTTTTATGCACAAATGAGTACAAACATTCACCTTTTGATTCACCTGTCAGGTGAATGAATCTGGTGAATGAAAATATTCTTCACCAGTCATTATTTTTGGATTATTCACATTGCGAATTGTACTGAGGAGCGTGATTTTTTAACCAAAAAGTGAGTGATGGAAAGTACAAAAACCTTCAGTGTGCGGTTTATACTCCGCCACACAATTGCCAATTCTTCGGATGCCGCTATCTATTGCAGAATTTCT
>JAEUVP010000017.1 GCA_016786805.1 Chitinophagaceae bacterium
CCAATCCATGGAAGAATAGGATAACCCACCAGGAAATTTTTCTCCTGCCAGCTGAAGAAATTCTGATCGTGCAACAATGCCCAGCCAAACGCCTGTAAACTATTTCCGGGTAGATGAAAATTATCAAGCAGGTTATGACCGGCAACCAGCAGAACAGCAATCACCAGGATTAACTTAAAGGGTAAATGAATTAACCCGGCCAGCAGTATCATGCTTAATCCCAAAGCCCAGATAACAATGAAATAAATATTGGTAAACGTTATATCAAAATTCCACCCGAAATTTATAACTGTCAACTCCAGTAACACAAGCCAGATACCACGTTTTAAAAGAAAGTAGGATAACTCTTTTTTTGATTTTTTTTGTCCCACCAGAAAAGCGGAAGTGCCGGCCAGGAACATAAATACCGGTGCACAAAAATGTGTTATCCATCTTGTAAAAAATAACGCAGCGTTTGTTTTTTCCAGGTCAAGCGGGTTAAACAAAAAGGCACCTGTATGAAAATAATCCCGCACATGATCCAGTGCCATGATGATCATTACGATTCCCCGGAGGAGGTCAATGGATGTAATTCTTTTTTGATTTTGTAACAATGCTTGTTGCATGGTAATAGTTTATTCCAGGTGATATTCTTTTTTAAGTTCGCTTATCAGTTCGTTTGCCAGTTCCTTAGCCGGTACCAGCCGGGTATCAATACTGAAGCGGAGGTTTCTTTGCTGTACGATGGCCATATTCAGCATCTCTCTTATTTTCTCTCTTTTTTTTTCCAGCGATTCTACGTTGGCAGTTAAAAAATTTTCTCTTGTGTTAACTGGTATTGAGTCAAAGGATGTCAACCTGTACGTTGACAGATCATGATGAAATGCCGGGTCAATGATTTGGTTGATTAAGTTCAATAACATATTTCCTCTTGTCATGTGATTGATATATTCTCCTTCTGTTTCATTTACTACTGCTTCATATTTCATTATTTTTTCCAGAAGCTGATAGTTTTTAAAATAACGAAGGCTGCCCGAATTTTTAATTTGTTCAAAGGTGGAGCGGTTCCAGGAAATGGGACCAGTCCAATAAATAAAACGGGTATAAAAGGAAAATTCAGTTGCATTACGGCCTTCCAGGTTTTTCTTGCTGCCTTCCAGTAAACTGTCTGTAAGCACAATATACTTTTCAGAAGTTTTTTGATGAATATTCAAAGACGATATATCGCTTTGCAAATCTTTTACCAATGACTTTGCAAAATCATGAGCCCGGTGCTGTTCTATTTTATGTTCCCTTATGTTCTCTGCCATAAACCCACAGAACACAGCGAGAAACAACATGAGAAACTCCCAGAAATAATGGGTCCATTTTTTTCTTGCGGTATGTGAATGGTGGTGTACTTCCATTTATTACTATTTTGAATTACGAATGTTAAATTTTAAATGATGGAGTGTCAATTCAAAATTTGTCATGGTTTTTATTTAAGGTGATACTCTTTTTTTAATAACAGCATCAGTTTTTCAGCATTGTTTAATGCTATGGTCAACCTTTCGACCAGTCTTTTAATATTAAAAGACCTCACCTGGCAAAAACTTGCATATTGTATAAAATCTTCTTTTTTCTTGGATAATAACGGAAACGATTTTTGTTTAAACGAATCTACTTTGCTGCTGCTGACAGTAAGGTTCATTATTTCATCCATGTACCATGAATCAAATATCTGGTTCCTTGCTTTAAGCACTTCATTGAGTGTTGTTAACTGAGCATCACCGCTATTATTAATATCTCTCGTTGCCTGCTCATAAGCAGCGATATTATATACCACATTTTGCTTTTTGAAGTAACGAAGGCCGCCTGAACTTACTAATTGCTGTAACGTAGCGTTCTGAAGTGACATGGCTATATTTCTAGTGCCAAACCTTCCATAATAATACCATGTGCCGGATGGAATATCGTCAATGGCCTTTGTATGTACCAGGTACCGGAAACTATCAACTTTCGGTATAACAAAATTAGTTTCCCGTATCAAACCATTCAATATAGCCGTATCGGCTTTCAGGTCTTCGTATAATGTTTTGGAATATTGCTTCTCCCTGTCCTTTTCAATTTTATGTTCTAATTGATACTCTGCTAAGAATCCGCAGAACACGGCAAGAAACAGCATAAGGAACTCCCAGAAATAGTGTGTCCATTTTTTACGGGCGGTATGTGCATGGTGGTGTACTTCCATAAATTTATTTTTTTAATCAAACCTGTATTCTTTTTTAATCATTTCAATAAGTCCCTTTGCCCGATTTTGAAGGGCAATAGCATTACGGATATAAAACTTAATGGTAGTGGAATAATAATGATAGTTCAGCGATACAGTGTTTATATCCTTTACATCAGCAGAAAGCAATGATGGCTTTACCAAAGGTTTGCTGATAGTTGTTCTTTGTCCACCCACCCCACTATTACTGATAATCCTTATACCCATTGTCATTTGCTGAAATACGTAGCCATCAAAGAGCCTTGTATTTCCTTTGTGAACTTCATCCATCTTCAGGCGCAGCAGATCTATTTGATTAGACAACCACTGAAAAGACGCATAATAAGAGCCGATACTATCCAGCAATTCTTTGTTTTTTATATAACGAAGCAATCCTGCAGTCTTAAGCTGATCAAAAGACTTGGAGTTTGTATAATAATACCCAAGATTGGCAGTAACAATTCTGGCAGCAAAATAAATATCAGTGGTATTTGTAATATCCGAGTGTAACAACTCCACCAGTGAGTCGGCCATCTTTGCTCCATAACTGTTGCGGTCTGTTACCGAATCAAAAAGACTGATATCCGATTGCAGGTCGGATAACATAGAGTTTAACTGTGTTTTCACTTCTTTTTTGTGAAGAATGGTTTCCCGGGTGTTTTCTGCATAAAAACCCAATGAAACAGCGAGGAACAGCATTAAAAATTCCCAGAAATAATGAGTCCATTTTTTCCGGGCAGTGTGGGTGTGGGCATGTACTTCCATTGTTTAGTCTTTTATATGATATTCTTTTTTTAGAACTGCAATAATCTTGGTTGCTTTTTCATGCAATAGTATAAGCCTTGTATAAAGAATTCTGTTACTCCCTTTTAATTGATGAATACGATAAGCTAGATCCTGGTGCAACGAGGCATCATAAGAACGTAGCGGGGGATTACCGGCAGGCCTATGAATAATATTTTCATCGTCCAGCATTTTATCAAAAACATAAGGATTAAAAATTTGTACCATTACTGGGTCAACATCTCTTCGTTCATCCCGTTCATCTGCAATATTGCTAAGAATTGTTTCGACCAGTTTCTGATAACTGATGATGCTGTCCGCTGCTTTTTCATTCCGGATAAGCCTTAACGAACCCGAATTTTTTAATTGAGTAATAGTTCTGTCGCTTGTTTGAAAACGCTGGGTTCGTATTAGAAGCCTTCCCAGGTAATACATCGTACTTTCATTGCCTTTTATAGTTTGTGTTTCCAAAAAGTTCATCATTGAATCCAGCTGTTCTTTTCTTCTTTTTTGATAGTTAAGATTCCGGTTCATAGAAGCTGTATCCATTTTCAAATCTTCTATGTATGATTTTATGAATTGTTTTTCCCGGTCTCTTTCAATCTTATGTTCCAACTGGTACTCTGCCAGAAACCCGCAGAACACTGCGAGGAACAACATTAAAAACTCCCAGAAATAGTGGGTCCATTTTTTCCGGGCTGTATGTGCATGGTGGTGTACTTCCATACGGGTATATTTAAGAGGTGCTAAAAAATTATTTATTTCTGAAATAATGATCTGATAAGGTCCTGACGATGGCTGCCGGATTGGCCTCATCTGTATTCGTCATTATAATAATGGATAAACCATCATTTACAAAACGGGTATAATAAGAACGAAAACCAGTATTG
>JAEUVP010000057.1 GCA_016786805.1 Chitinophagaceae bacterium
CGTACGATTGATCCGGAGATCCTGCAGCACCGATGCTTTGGGGCTGATGCTGATATTAAAGAAGCGGTATAACCCGATCGGTGTTACATTGATTGACATCTGCCAGCAGTGCATTTCACGGGCAATGGACATGGTGAAGGTCTGCAGGTCTTTGGTATCAATATCATAATAACCGTTCACACTAAAATTCCATTTCGGTGTCAGGTTGAAACTGCCGCTGAAATTCAGGTTGGAGCTGAATTCTTTATCATACCCGCTATAATCCGGACGCAACCGCTGGTAAAAATTCAGAGAATATGATAACGTGACCTGCCAGGGGATATTAAAATCAACAAACTCATTGGGATTCTGGCGGGCATAATCCAGTAATCGTTGCTGGTCAGCCCGAAGCTCGGGGCTTTCCAGGTTTTGTTGCAATTGCTTTTTCTTTTCGTCTTCTTTCTTTTGATCCTTAGGTTTACTCTGGAAACTGGTACTGATCGAAATGCTGCCCGATGTTAAACGACCGGGAGAGAACTTGCCACCCGACCATGCATACTTATCAATATCTCTTCCAATCGAATCGCTTTTATACGGGTTGAGCGTACCATTCGCACTAATATTGATCTTTTCAAAAATATTGGCCCTGAAATAAAGGTTGATATAATCCAGTTTTAATGAATCCCGCAGGAAATTATATCCCGTGGATAAACCATAGCCATCGATCAGCCGGATTTTTTTGGGCTCCATTACCTGCGTGGTATCCCCTTTTTCCCTTTTGGGTTTTACTTTCATCTCCAGGTTATTGTCGAGGTTGAAGGACATCCCTCCCGTTCGTCCCTCTCCATATCCCCCGAATAATGCCCCTGTAAATTCATGCAATCTTCCTGTATATCCCGAATAAATGGTATCGGTGTAATAATGTTTTTTCGAGAGATCAGGTTTATAATTCAAACTCAGTGTCGGTCGTATCACATGGCGTATGGCAATTATTTTCGACTTCTTAAACTGGTAGGTACCGAATATCGCTGTACTCAAACCAATGCTGAATTGCATAGTCTGGTCAATGAACAATCCTTTTTCACGGCTGATGGTATCCAGTTTTTGCTTCGCCGTATTCCATTTCATTCTTGTTTTCTGTGCGATCCATACCTGCGAATAGGAAACAGAGGGTGCTACCACTAAGGCACCTCCAAATAAAGCAGGCAAGGAAACCGTAACAGGAATACTATGCTGGGCACCCCATTGCAATGTGTCTAATAACTGGCGGAAATTAAAAGCTGTATCATAGAAAGAAACCTGGTTACGGAATGTTCCGTTGTACCCGATCCCTAATTTTTCATACCATTTCTGTTCGCCGGAGAAATTTTTCTTCTGGAAAGGATACAGGGTATTCACGGTAAAACCGGCATCCGGCAGGCTCACACTGATCAGTCTTGTCGCATTATTCTGGTTATGATTGGCACTGAGGGTAAGGTTAAATGGTTTTTCCTTCCAGGTTTTGGAATAAGCGATGGATGAGCTTAACTGGTTTTGGAAATTCCTGACCGTATTATTAGGGATCAGCTGGTTGTATTTGGTGGAACCGGCATTTACATTGGCAGAAAAGGTCTGGCCCGGCCTGGCCCGGCTGTCAACACTATGACTCCAGGTGATATAATAACTTTTATTGGCAAGGTAATCAGGATCGCCTTTAAAATTTTGTTTGGTGCTTTGGATGCTGAAATTAAAAGATCCGCCATACCGGTATCGTACCCTATAGGTGGGTTTCACATTCAGTGTCCAGCTTCCGTAGGAATAGATACTGGCTCTTGTTTCAATATCCCAATATTGGTTGATCACTTTATAATAACCTAAACCGGCAAGGCCAATACCCATTTGTTCATTGGTCTCAAACTGTGGTGCAATCAAACCTGAATGGCGCCCCTGGCTCAGGGGGAAAAAACCAAAGGGTAAATAGATCGGAACCGGCACTCCTTCAAATTCCGGGTGGGTAGGCCCGGATACGGCCAGCTTCTGGTTAATGACCTTCAGTTTATTCGTTCGAAAGGCGAAATGCGGTTCATCCAGGTTACAAGTGGTGAATTGAGCACCACCCACAAACGTGGTGTTGGCATCTACTTTTTTAATTTTCTTTCCATGTACAAACATTTCTCCCTGCTGGGTGATTGTATTCTTTGTTAATCCTTTTTGTGTTTTGAAATTGAACCGGATCGTATCACTGGTAAACTCATTTTCTCCCTGTTTGAATTTGGCATCTTCCATTACGACGCCGAGGCTATCCTTGCTGTGCATGGCGGTAAGAATAGAAGTTTGCTGATCCAGTTCCACCAGCGGGGCATTTAGTGTAATGTCTTTGTAATCCGTCTGTGTTTTCCCATACAGGATGATCTTCTTTGCCGCAATAAGGATCACTACCGAGTCTTCTGCTTCGTATTTCACCGGCGCATCCAGCGAATCTTTGGACATCTTCAGCAAAAAAGTATCGGTCACCTGTTTTTTAGTTGTATCAAAAGGATTTAGTCTCGAAGTATCTGAAGCAATAATTTGTAATTGTTGTGTGGAATCTTTGGCAACCGGCTTCTTCTTCGTGGTGTCCTGTTGCTGCTGCCATGTTGTTAAAGGACTGTCAAACATTTTAGCAGTTGCACCATTTGCCGCTGTTTTCCACGTTACTGTGAATAATATAGCAGCCGTGCAAATGGCGTTAAACAGGTATTTTGGTCTAATTTTGTACAGTTGCCGCATACGGTAGCAGCAAATGTAAATTATTATCCATCCGCCACCTATGGACAAGCCTAAACATTTTGTGAAGATTCCGGGAACCTATTAAAAAAAGAAAAGCCATGATCAGACGAACCCTCGCCTTTTTTGTAATTGCAGCATTCAGTATTTCGCTGTTCTCCTTCTCTTCGACTGAAAATACAGATACCAAAAAGAAACAACGGGTCGTAAAGACCATCGTGATCGATGCCGGGCATGGTGGCAGTGATGGAGGTGCCAAAGGATCATACTCATATGAAAAAGATATTTGCCTGGATGTTTCCTTAAAAGTGCAGGAGATCATGGCCAAAGAATTGCCGGATGTAAAGTTGCTGATGACAAGAACAACGGATACCTACCCTGCCCTGCATACCCGTGCCAATTTTGCTAACAACAATAAAGGAGATCTTTTTTTGTGTATACATGTAAATGCAGCACCACCCAAGCGGCATTCGGAAAGAACAGGATATAAAACCGTCACATCCTATGTAGGTAAAGGGAAAAAGAGAAAGAAAGTAACCCGGAAAGTACCTCAATACAGAACATGGACGACACCAAGCCCCGCCAAAGGCACAGAGACCTATATCTGGGGTGCCCATAAAAATGAAGATAAGGAAGTAGCCATGCGGGAAAATGCCCCGATGCTATCCGAAGATAATTTTGAAAATAACTATGGCCCCATTGATCCCAACTCACCCGAGTTTATCGCTTTATCCTTATTAAAAACAAAACAATATTTCAAACGCAGTGCTACACTGGCTGGTTTTGTCCAGGATGAATTTGCAAAGATCGGCCGTATTGATCGTGATGTACGGCAGAGGGGAGTTGGTATCTGGGTATTGCAGGCTACAGCCATGCCGAGCATATTAGTGGAAACCGGTTATATCACCAACCGGGAAGAAGAAGATTACCTGAACAGCAAAGCAGGCCAGAAAGAACTGGCCGAATGTATCACCCGTGCGGTAAAAAATTATATCGCCTGGTTAGAAAAGCAACAGAACTACCAGGATACAGATAATAATGCGGCCAGTGCTGCCAATACTAAAGCAATGCTGGAAGCCGTAGACAAAAAAGAAAAACAACGGAAGGCTTTTTAAGCTTCAGCACTTAATTTTACAGGACACCCATTTGTTCACCTAACCCGGTTCTTTCATGAAAAGAATGTGTTTTTCTTTTTTATGCCTTGCAGTAGTATTCTTACATGCAGACTGTTTCGCACAAGACCCTCCTCGCAAAAAGATCAATACCATTGTCATTGATCCGGGACACGGCGGACTCGATCCCGGTGCCCCGGGAACTTTTTCCACGGAAGCGGATGTTGCGTTAGCCGTTTCACTGAAACTGGGCAAAGCCATTGAGAAAGAATTCCCGGAGATCAAACAAATATTCACCCGGACCACCGATGTGTTGCCCGGTAATAAGCCGAATAAAGATGCTGCATTGAAATACAGGGCTGATCTTGCCAATTCTTCCGGTGGCGACCTGTTCATTGCTGTACACTGCAATTCAGCCGGCAGAAAAGCAGGTGGTTGGTATGGTCAGCGGGTCTCTCATTATGTGACAGCCACCAAAAAAGTGAAAGTGAAAAAAAAGTGGGTGACAAAAACTTACCAGAAGCCGGTATATGAAACCTACTGGATCGAAAACCATGTCAAAGGAACAGAAACCTATATATGGGCCGTGAATAAGAATGATGCCAAGGTGAATTCGATGTCCCATATCACGGAATACTATGGTGAGATAGACTCTACTTCCACTATTGAACTTCCCGACCCTTCGGATCCGGCCGAAAAGGCAAGGATGCTGATCTATACCCTGAATTATTTCCGGAAGAGCATGAACCTGGCGACCCTCGTGGAAAAACAATTTGTGGATTCAGGAAGAGTGAGCCGCGGTGTAAAACAACGGAATGATAAAGGTATCTGGGTATTACAGGCTACCGGCATGCCGAGTATCCTGATCGAGATCGGTTTTATCACCAACAAAGAAGAAGAAGAATATATGAACAGCGAAGCCGGCCAGGATGCCATCGTTACAAATATTGTCAACGCCCTGCGTACCTATATACATAATATAGAAGGAAGAGCTAAGGACCCGGTGACGGAAGAGAAAAAACCATTTTGAGCAGAGGCTGACTTTTGTCAGCCTTTTTACTGCCTGTTAACCTCTTCAGCCGTTTAAAAATAATTAGCTAATTTG
>JAEUVP010000096.1 GCA_016786805.1 Chitinophagaceae bacterium
GGCGCTAATCCTGCTTATACTTATCACGATGCGGCTAAATTTACAGCTGCACTGAAAAAAGTAAAGACATCTATTTCTTTCAGCGAAAGAATGGATGAGACCACCAAACTTTGTGGTTATGTGATCCCTACTCATCATTACTTAGAAAGCTGGGGTGATGCAGAAGCAAAAACAGGGTATACCAGTTTCATTCAGCCGACTATCTATCCTTTATTCAAGACCCGCCCTTACCAGACATCTTTGTTGAAATGGGCTGGTAACAATACCGACTACGCTGTTTATTATAAAAATTACTGGACCACTAAATTGGGCAGCCTTGAAGCTTTTGATAAAGCCTTGCAGGATGGTGTGATGGAAGCTGTTCCGCCTGCTCCTGTTGCTGGTGCATATAGTGGAGCCGCAGTAGCTGCTGCCA
Source organism: Chitinophagaceae bacterium (assembly GCA_016786805.1). Taxonomy (GTDB): domain Bacteria; phylum Bacteroidota; class Bacteroidia; order Chitinophagales; family Chitinophagaceae; genus CADEDV01. The sequence goes on from JAEUVP010000096.1 coordinate 416, forward strand.
GTGCTGCTATCAATGCTGCTAAAAAAATAAGTGGTGATGAGATCGTGTTATACCAGAAAATTTCTATCGGTACAGGAACTGGTGCCACCAACCCCTGGTTACAGGAATTACCTGATACCATTTCAAAAGCTACCTGGGATAACTATGCGATGATTTCCCTCGCCAAAGCGAACGAGCTGGGTATCAAACTCGATGTGGATTATGAATATTACCCGCAAAAACCGGTTATTAAAATCAGTGTGGCAGGAAAAGGTGAAGTGGAATTACCGATCCTGGTTATTCCGGGTATGAATGCAAAGACCATTGCCGTGGCAGTTGGTTATGGCCGTCATGAAGAATTGGGTAAAACAGCCTTTGGTGCTGGACAAAACGTTTACCAGTTTGCTTCATTTGATGGTAGTAATGTTAACTACAGCAATGCAGTAACCATTGCCAGTGCGGGCCGCAAACAAAAAATTGCACAAACACAAATACACAATAGTTACGAGGATCGTGTGGAAGTGGTAAGAGAAACAACACTGGGTGCTTTTAAAAAGAACCCGAATGTGGTGACTGACTACCGCAATGATCTGAAAGAAAAATATGCAAAGACCTCGGGTGACTACCGGAAGGAAGCAACACTGTATGGTGTGCATGACCAGCCGGGCCTGAAATGGGGAATGAATATCGACATGAACGCCTGTTATGGTTGCGGCGCCTGCGTGGTGGCCTGCCATGCAGAGAATAACGTTCCTGTGGTGGGTAAAAGTGAAGTACTGCGTTACCATGATATGCACTGGCTGCGTATCGACCGCTACTTTGTATCTGGCGAAAACCCGGATGACCTGAAAGGGGTGGTGTTCCAGCCGATGATGTGCCAGCACTGCGATAATGCTCCTTGTGAGAACGTTTGCCCGGTAGCTGCCACCAACCACAGTGCAGAAGGTTTGAACCAGATGACCTATAACCGTTGTATCGGTACAAGGTATTGCGCTAATAACTGTCCTTTCAAAGTGCGTCGTTTCAACTGGTCTGATTATACTGGTGCTGACAGCTTTACTGATAACCAGGACCAGCAACTGGTGGGTAAATTAGATCCGGTTGTATTCCAGATGAATGATGACCTGACAAGAATGGTACTGAATCCTGATGTAACTGTTCGCTCAAGAGGTGTGATCGAAAAATGTTCTTTCTGCGTGCAGAAATTACAGGCTGCTAAACTGGATGCGAAAAAAGATAACCGTCCGTTGAAGGATGGCGAAGCAAAAACAGCTTGTCAAATGGCTTGTTCTGCTGATGCGATTGTATTCGGTAACGTACATGATAAAGAAAGCCAGATCAGCAAAGTGAGAGCAGAAAATACACAGCGCAGTTTCTATGTACTGGAGCAGTTACACGTATTGCCGAATGTAAGCTACCTCACCAAGGTTAGAAATACCGATGAAGAAGCGGCTAACTGGGGCGGACATGGTGAACATGCAGCAGCGGCAACACATGATGCAGCTATTCCTGCCGGCGAAGGCAAGAAAGAGGAAGCTGCACATTGATTATTTGAAAGAACTGAAAGTTGACTAAACAATAAAAGCTTGCATCTGCCAACTGGCAAATAAAAGCTCAAAGCTCAAGAATATGGCATTACTCAGATACGAATCACAGGTAAGACCACCGCTGGTAGATGGTAATAAAGATTATCACCAGGTAACAGAAGATATTTGCCGCCCGGTTGAAGCAAAACCTTCCAGGCTTTGGTGGATGGGATTTTTGATCTCTGTCGCACTGCTGATCTTTGGTATTGTATCCGTAACCATGGAGGTTATATATGGTACCGGCCAGTGGAACCTGAATAAAACGATCGGATGGGGTTGGGATATCACCAACTTCGTATGGTGGGTGGGTATCGGTCACGCCGGAACCCTGATCTCTGCGATCTTATTATTGTTCCGCCAGGGATGGAGAACGGGTGTGAACCGGGCAGCAGAAGCGATGACCATCTTTGCGGTAATGTGTGCAGGCCAGTTCCCGATCTGGCACATGGGTCGTGTGTGGAATGCGTTCTTTGTTCTTCCTTATGCGAATACAAGAGGTCCTTTGTGGGTGAACTTTAACTCACCCTTGCTCTGGGACGTATTTGCGATCTCAACATACTTTACCGTTTCTCTTTTATTCTGGTATTCTGGTTTGCTTCCTGATCTTGCAACATTGCGTGACAGGGCAAAAGAAAAATGGAGAAAAGCTTTTTATGGTGTTGCCGCTTTCGGATGGACCGGTTCCACCAAGCACTGGCAGCGTCATGAAGCCTTATCACTGGTGTTAGCTGGTTTGAGTACACCACTTGTATTATCAGTGCACACGATTGTATCCTTCGACTTCGCTACCTCGGTTGTTCCGGGCTGGCATACCACGATCTTCCCGCCTTACTTCGTAGCGGGTGCGATCTTCTCTGGTTTTGCGATGGTGCAAACGCTGTTGCTGGTAACAAGAAAAGTATTGGCACTTGAAGATTATATTACGCTGGAGCATATTGAAGTGATGAATAAGGTAATTGTGCTCACGGGTTCTATCGTGGGTATTGCTTACCTCACCGAGTTGTTCATGGCCTGGTATTCACATGTGGACTACGAGTGGTTTGCGTTCAAAGAAAACCGTTTGAGCCTGAGCAGCCCCTATGGCTGGAGCTACTGGCTGATGATGGGATGTAACGTATTATCGCCACAGATCTTCTGGTTCCGCAAAATGAGAAGGAACCTGCTGGTTACTTTCTTCATGTCCATACTGGTGAATATCGGTATGTGGTTCGAACGTTTTGTGATCATCGTTACTTCGGTATACCGTGACTACCTGCCGAGTGCATGGAGTACTTATTATACACCTACTATCTGGGAAGTTGGTTTCTATATGGGAACATTCGGGTTGTTCTTTACCTGTTATTTCCTGTTCTCTAAATTCTTCCCGGTAATTGCACTGGCAGAGATCAAGCATATCCTGAAAAGAAGCGGGGAGAACTATAAAGAGAAAATGGATGAAGTGGAAGGAGAGACAACGGATGAGTTTGGTAATAAACACGGACACGATCACGGAGCATAAGCGGAAAGAAGCTACGAGTCGTGAGCTTTGAGCTGCGAGCTTGTAGAAATAAAATAAAATGTTTTGAGTTACGGGCTCGCTGCTCGCAGCTAATAGCTAAAAGCTAAAATAATGGCAGTTAAAAAATTTGTAGTTGGAAATTTTGACGATGAAGCGGTGCTTTTTCCGGCAGTGAAAAAAGTACGCCGGGCCGGGTATAAGATCCATGATGTATTCACGCCGTTCCCGATCCATGGTTTAGATCATGCGATGGGTTTGCGTGATACCAGCCTGCATACTGCTGGATTCATCTATGGTATTACCGGGACAACCACGGCCGTAAGTTTCATCACCTGGGCACTGACCGTTGACTGGCAGCTGAACTTTGGTGGTAAACCTTTCTTCTCCCTGCCTGCGTGGATTCCTATCACGTTTGAGCTGACGGTTTTGTTTGCTGCCGTGGGAATGGTACTTACATTTTGCTATCTCTGTCAACTGGCTCCTTTTGTAAAGAAAGACCACTTCAACTCCCGTTCAACAGACGATACGTTTGTGATGGCTCTGGAGTGCACGGAGAAAACCAACGAAGCAGAAGCACTCAGCTTTTTACAAAGTTTAGGAGCGAAAGATGTAAAAGTTGATTATAAAGAAACCGGCTGGTGGCTGGGTCGTTATGACAAAGACACTAAGCGTTTCGAGAAAAAAGCAGAAGCAGTTCATTAATTATTAATAAACAGTGATGAGAAAATTTTTGATCATAACAGGATGTGCAGCGATGGTGGTGGCCGCAGTAAGTTGCAGTAATGTCCGCCGCGAGGAAGGACGGGTCTATATGCCCGACATGTCCTACAGCCGTGCTTACGAAACCTATGCTTCCACCGAGGCATTGGATAAAGCCGGTGTTTTTTACAATGCAAGGCCTGTGGAAGGAACAATGGCAAGAGGCGATATGGCGGGTTACCCGTATAAGAATGATTCAGCCGGTTATGCGATGTCTGTGAATGTAAAAAGTCCGCTTGATCCTGCTACTGTAGATATGAAGGAAGCGGAACGTTTATACCTGGTGAATTGTGGTATTTGCCACGGCACCAAACTGGATGGTAATGGTCCTTTGTGGAAAGGCGGCGATGGCCCTTTTCCTAACGCACCGAGGAACCTGCTGACCGATCCTGTAGTGGCGAATATGGCGGAAGGAACAATGTTCCATTCTTTAACCTATGGCAGGAATACGATGGGAAGCTATGCTTCACAACTGAATACGAAGCAGCGCTGGGAGGTGATAGCCTATGTAAAAATGAAACAAGCACAGGGAAAAACAACTGTTGCCACACCAGCCGCTGCTGATAGTACGAAAGCAACAACAACGACTGGAAAATAACTGAACCTGTTTTTGACGAAACTATAAATGTAAACTGATGTCTATCCGGGAAAATTTTGTAGTACCAAAGCGATACAATACGATAGCAATCTCTCTGATGGTAGTGGGAATTCTTGCCATCGTTGGTTTGTATGTAACCAGTGGATCTAAGGAAAGTGAACATGAGCAGGCCCGTTTCTGGGCATCGCTGCTGCAAAACAGCGTTTACTTCTTACTGGTGGTAAATGCGAGTATGTTTTTTATCTGCGCCACTACGCTGGCTTGGGGAGGCTGGCAAATGGCTTTTCGCCGGGTGACAGAAGCAATATCCGCCGTGGTGCCTGTATTAGGTGTTATCTGTGGAGCTATTTTACTTGCAGTTGTATTTGGTGGTCAGCATGCTATTTATCATTGGTCAGATGCGCATCATGTGGAGGGAGATCCAACATTGCTGCATAAAAAAGGATTCCTGAACCCAGTTTTTTTCTCGGTCGTAACCGTACTTACCATTTTATTATGGTCTGTATTGGGCTGGAAAATGCGACAACTTTCCCGCAGTTTGGATAACAATCCGCTGCCTACTGTAGAAGAAAGAAAGAAATATATCTGGAAAAATACCGTTTGGGCAGCTGTTTATATTGTCGTGTTTTCTCTAACAGTGATGTCATCTTTGCCGTGGTTATGGCTGATGAGCATCGATGCACACTGGTATTCCACCATGTACAGCTGGTACACATTCGCCAGTACATTCGTTGCGGGTGTGGCCCTGATCGCTTTGTTCGTGGTATTCCTGAAAAACAATGGTTACCTCGAGTACACCAACAATGAACACCTGCATGATATTGGTAAATTCATGTTCGCTTTCTCTGTATTCTGGACCTATCTCTGGTTCTCCCAGTTCATGCTGATCTGGTATGCGAACATTCCCGAGGAAACCGTGTATTTCAAACCAAGAGCAGAAGGAGCCTATAGCGGAATTTTCTGGCTCATGTTCTTAATCAATTTCCTTGCTCCGTTGTTATTACTAATGACAAGAGGTGCAAAAAGGAACTATGGAACGATTACTTTCATGGCATTGCTGATCATTTTTGGTCACTGGCTGGATTTCTACCAGATGGTATTCCCCAGCCCGATGACAGATGAGAAAGGTGTTACACATGTACCCATGATCCTGTATGATTTTGGGGTGGCACTGGGATTTGTAGGCCTGATCATGTTTTCCGTAGGAAGAGCTTTAACCAAAGCTCCGCTGCTGGCAAAGAATCATCCTTTTATCAAAGAAAGTCTGATACACCATACATAATTACTGAACATTCTTAACCGCTTGAATAGTTAACCAGGAAGAAAAAATTTGAATTATAGTTTATGCAAACAACTTTCATTGTAGCGATACTGGTACTCGGTTTTCTGGTCACGTTCCAGATTGCCAAGGCCAGCGAATATGTAGCCATTCTGAGGGGTGAGGAAAGATCCCGTAAACAAACCAATAAGATCAACGGCTTCCTGCTGCTGGTATTCCTGATTGCGGGACTGATCGGTGTTTATTATTGCAATGAACAATTGAAAGGAAAGATCCTGGGTGCACCGGCTTCTGATCATGGTGTGTTGGTTGACAGGATGCTTTATATCACATTAGCCCTTACGTTTATTGTATTTGTAATTACCCAGGTGGCCCTGTTCTGGTTTTCTTATAAATACCAGGAGTCTGATAACAGGAAAGCGTACTATTACCCGCACAATAACAAACTGGAAGTGATCTGGACCGTTATCCCGGCTATTACATTAACTGTACTGGTTGGTTTCGGTATCTTCTATTGGTTCAAAATAACCGGAGAAGCCCCCAAAGATGCGATGCAGGTGGAAGTAGTGGGCAGCCAGTTCAAATGGGAGTTCCGGTATCCGGGTGCAGATAAAGTGCTGGGTAAAAAATATTTTAAAGAGATCAATGATGCGAAAAATAATCCTTTAGGTCAGTTATGGGATGATCCTGCTAACCATGATGATATTTATGTAAGTGGTGAACCGATGCACCTGGTGGTGAATAAACCGGTAAAGCTGGTAATCGGTGCCAAAGATGTAATTCATGATGTGGGCCTGGCGCATTTCCGTATGAAAATGGATGCTGTTCCCGGCACACCCACCACGATGTGGTTCACACCTACCAAGACCACAGCCGATATGAAAAAGGAAACCAAGAACCCTGATTTCGTATATGAAATTTCCTGCGACCAGATGTGCGGTAAAGGTCACTGGAGCATGAGAGGCGAGATCATCGTGGAAACACAGGAAGAATTTGATGCCTGGCTGGCGAAGAAAGATCCGCAGTATGCAAAGATCACCCCGGCTAAAAAAGTGGAACCGGCTAAAGATTCAACAACAGCTCCGGCTGTCCTGAAAGATTCGGTAATTGCACAGGTAATAAAATAATTAATAGAAACGCAGCCCTTAAAACTGCGGTAAACGATACGATTATGAGTGAAGCATTGTCTGTACATCCTGAAATTGTTACAACACATGATGTTCATCATGATGAACATGGTGGCGGTCATCATAAAGAGACCTTCATCAGCAAGTACATCTTTAGTATGGACCATAAGACCATTGGTAAGCAGTTCCTGATTACCGGTATCATCTGGGCCATCGTGGGTGGATTGTTCTCGGTGTTATTCCGTTTACAATTAGGTTACCCGGGTCAGTCTTTTCCGATACTGGAAACCTTCTTTGGTCATTGGGCAAAAGGCGGCCAGATACAACCTGAATTTTATTATGCCCTGGTTACCATGCACGGAACCGTATTGGTGTTCTTTGTACTGACCGCTGGTTTGAGTGGTACATTCGCTAACATTCTTATTCCGTTACAGATCGGTGCCAGGGATATGGCGTCCCCCATGCTGAACATGTTGTCTTACTGGTTCTTCTTCCTCGCCAGTGTGATCATGATGTCTTCTTTATTCATTCAAACCGGGCCTGCTTCCGGTGGTTGGACGATCTACCCGCCATTGAGTGCATTAGGCCAGGCTTCGGATGGTTCTAAACTGGGTATGGACCTGTGGCTGGTGAGTATGGCGATGTTCATCGTGTCTTCATTGCTCGGGGGTCTTAACTATATCTCTACTATCCTGAACATGCGTACTAAGGGTATGAGCATGACAAGAATGCCGCTGACCATCTGGGCTATGTTCTTTACAGCTGTATTAGGCGTATTGTCTTTCCCTGTATTATTATCCGGTGCGATCTTATTATTATTTGACCGTAACCTTGGTACCAGCTTCTTCCTGAGTGATATCGTGGTGAATGGTGAAGTATTACCCAATGAAGGTGGTAGCGCCATCCTGTTCCAGCACTTGTTCTGGTTCCTGGGTCACCCTGAAGTATATATCATCCTGTTACCTGCCATGGGTATGGTATCAGAGATCATGTCAGTGAATTCACGCAAACCGATCTTCGGTTATATGGCGATGCTGGGTTCTTTATTTGCAATCGCTATTCTCGCCTTCCTGGTTTGGGCACACCATATGTTTGTAACAGGGTTGAATCCATTCCTCGGTTCCATCTTCGTGTTACTGACGCTATTGATCGCCGTGCCTTCAGCTATCAAAGTATTCAACTGGCTCACCACATTATGGAGAGGTAATATCCGCTTCACGCCGGCGATGTTGTTTGCGATCGGGTTTGTGAGCTTATTCATCTCCGGTGGTTTAACAGGTATATTCCTGGGTAACTCCACCATCGATATTCACCTGCATGACACGATGTTCGTGGTAGCTCACTTCCATATCGTAATGGGTGTGGCTTCTTTCTTCGGCATGTTTGCCGGTGTGTATCACTGGTTCCCGAAAATGTTTGGCCGCTACCTGAATAATACATTAGGCTATATCCACTTCTGGGTAACCATGGTGGGAGCTTACCTGATCTTCTGGCCCATGCACTACGAAGGTTTGGCGGGTATGCCGCGCCGTTATCTTGATAAGAGTGGCTGGGTGTCCTTCAACCAGTTTGGCGACCTCGATAAAATGATCACCGTTGTTTCCATCATTGTATTTGCAGTGCAGCTGATGTTTGTGTTCAATTTCTTCTATTCTATTTTCAAAGGAAGAAAAGTGACTACACAGAATCCATGGGGTGCTAACACACTGGAGTGGACAACGCCGATCCGTCCGGGTCATGGAAACTGGGTGGGAGAGATTCCTGAAGTACACAGGTGGCCGTATGATTACGGTAAAGACGGAAGAGATTTCATTCCGCAAACAGAACCGATTGGTGCAAATGAAAGTAAGCACTAACGGGAAGTGATTAAGCAGGTATTGTGAGAGGGAAGTTGTTCTTTAATATTATAAGCGAAAGATGAAGAAGGTAAAAGACTATTTACAGTTAATCAAACTTTCGCTGAGTATAATGGTGGTGTTCAGCAGTGTGATCAGTTACCTGTTGGCGCCGAAAGTAGTGGAGTATGATTGGGTGATGATCGTTTTGCTCTTTGCAGGTGGGATGCTGGTAACAGGTAGCGCCAATGCCATCAACCAGGTAGTTGAAAAAGATACCGATGCACAAATGAAGCGGACATCCACCAGGCCGGTAGCGGCAGGAAGGATGAGTGCGACAGAAGGCTGGGTCTTCGCTATAATAACCGGTGCGCTGGGTGTTTTTATTCTTGGTTATTATTTCAACTGGTTGTCGGCAGGTTTGGCAGCATTTAGTTTGTTCCTGTATGCTTTTATCTATACGCCATTGAAGAAAGTCAATTCAATTGCGGTATTGATGGGAGCTGTTCCCGGAGCATTGCCTTGTCTGATCGGCTGGACAGCGGGAGATGATCAGTTGTCAACCGGTGGCTGGATCTTGTTTGCCTTCCAGTTTTTCTGGCAGTTCCCCCATTTCTGGGCGATTGCCTGGGTGGCACACCGGGATTATTCATCCGTGGGATTTAAATTATTACCTGCTGATGAAGGCCCGACAAAGTTCACGGCGCTGCAGACGATCATGTACTCCCTGTTGTTGTTCCCGGTCACGGTGTTGCCTTATTTTACAGGCATGAGCACCTACGATGGAATAACCGGGATAATAAGTTTGATCCTGATATTGCTGGCGAATTTTTTTATGCTCTGGCGCTGTATCAGTTTATACAGAAAGATGGATGTGAGCTCAGCAAGAAAAGTGATGTTTGGAAGTTATATGTATTTGCCGGTGGTATTGCTGGCCTTATTAATGAGTAAAGCTTGATAACAATAAAAGTGAGATGGATATAGTGACAGATCAACAACGAAAAAAACTTCATCCGCACAAGTTCACCTTGTGGGTTGCTATCGCAAGCATCCTGATGATGTTTGCAGGCCTGACCAGTGCTTTTATCGTAAAAAGCAACCAGGCCAACTGGCAGGGGGTGGAGGAAATGCCGAAGTTCTTTTGGTATTCAACCGTGGCGATCCTGCTGAGCAGCCTGGCCATTCAAATGGCACTACGGGCTTTTCGGCAACGGGAGATGGGCAAGTACAGGTCGCTGATTGCAACGACGCTGGTACTCGGAGTTCTTTTTATCGTGTTTCAGTGGTTAGGGTTTGGAGAGTTGTGGGACCAGCAAATCACTTTTAAGGGAGCAGGGGGCGGACAATTCCTCTATGTGATCTTTGGTTTGCATGCTTTGCATGTGCTGGGTGGTATTGTTGCTTTGATTGTGATGTTCATCAAAGCGTTCTTTGGAAAAACGAAAACATATAGTTCAGTACCGGTGGAGGTAGCAGCAACATACTGGCATTTTGTAGATGGATTATGGATCTACCTGCTGGTATTCTTCCTCATCATCGGTTAATTATAGTGTATAAAGAAATTAATAAAGACAACTAACATGGCGACAACAGCAAATGTGCATCAGACGAAATGGTGGAGTGGCGGTAAAAGCCCCTTCAACATGGAGTATGGTAAATTGATGATGTGGTATTTTTTGATGAGTGATGCGTTCACCTTTGGTGCATTCCTGATCTCTTATGGTTCTATCCGTTTCAGCCAGAACTTCTGGCCGGATCCGAACGTGGTCTTTAATGCATTTCCCGGAGCCGGTCATGCTAACCTGCCGCTGGCATTTGTGAGTGTGATGACCTTTATTCTCATCATCAGTTCTGTTACCATGGTGCTGGCTGTACACGCCGGGCATAAAGGAGATAAACAAGCTGTTGTGAAATGGCTGGCCTGGACGATTGTAGGTGGCCTGGCCTTCTTAAGCTGCCAGGCTTGGGAATGGCATCACCTGATCACAGGTGAACATGCTACCCTGATTGACGGGCAGATCAAAATGGTGGGACAAACAACAACAGTCAATCCATGGGGTGATCTTGCCTCTGCCTCTGCCGTAGCTGATGCCCTCAAGAATACATCACATGAAACATTGGTGCAGTTAGTAAGCTCTCATGATCATTCTGTATCCCATGAGCAACTGGCGGGCATGTCGCAGGAAAAGCTGATAAGCATGGTTAATGCAGCGGATTTGCATATCCGTGAAAACGGACCTGTGGCTTTCGGCGGTTATTTCTATGGTATCACCGGTTTCCACGGTTTCCACGTATTCTCCGGTGTGGTGATCAATATAATCATGCTGATCATGACACAAAAAGATGTGTTCCAGAAAAGAGGCCATTACCTGATGATCGAAAAGGCCGGGTTGTACTGGCACTTTGTAGACCTGGTTTGGGTATTCGTATTCCTTTGTTTTTATCTTATTTAATTAATTTTTGAAGCTATTTAGATTATGAGTACTCATTTTGATCCAACAAAACATATTTCTTCTTCAGCGGCCTACCCTGAAGTAAGTTTTCATCATCATGATACAGATGATGCTGCCTTTAAAAAGAAGGTGCGTAAGACAACGATCCTGTTATCGGTGATCACGATCATTGAGCTGGCTATCGGCCTGGCAATATATACGATTCACAAAGGGGAGAACCCGAATGCATTGCTGGTGCTGATGTTCAAAGGGGCTGTTTGTATCCTCACCTTAGCGAAAGCATATTATATCGTATCTGTTTTCATGCACCTAGGTGATGAGATCCGGAACATGATCATGACCATCGTGGTGCCGCTGATGTTGTTTATCTGGTTTATTATTGCCTTTGTTGCAGACGGCAACTCTTACAAGAACCTCCGTAATAAATACGACAAACATTTCCAGGAGTCAACCATGCCGGCTGACCATCATAAGAAAGCGGAAGAGCCAAAACCAGCCGATGCCGGGGGCAAGCAATAGAAGATAAGAACAGAAATTTTTACCAAAACCATTGTCTTAGCTGAACCGTTATTAGCAGGACAATGGTTTTTGATTTTATACTTTGCTGACAACAGCAGGTATATATCTTTCATCAGAAAAATGAACCCGTGAACAAGAATGCATTATATGCTATCCTGATTGCCCTGCTGCTTCCCCTGCTGGGCTATTTTATTGTAAAGAGTTATAGTGAGTCCAACGTATTGATGCCCCGGCATTACCTCCCGGATTCTACCATCACCCGAACGGAGAAAGGTAAAATTTACAACGATACCCTGTGGCATACTTTAGCTGATTTTAAGTTAACCAACCAATTGGGTCAAACGATCACCTGGGATAGCCTGAAAGGTAAAATAGTAGTGGCTGATTTCTTCTTTACGCACTGCCCTACTATCTGCCCGCCCATGACACGTAATATGCGCAGATTGCAGCAGTCTATTCATAATGGCAAAAGGGTCGGCGATAAAACCAACGACCTGGTACATTTTATTTCTTTCAGTATTGACCCGGAACGGGATTCGGTGGAGCGGTTAAAATACTGGGCTGACCGTTTTCAAATAGACCCGGAAAAATGGTGGTTGCTGACCGGGGATAAGAAGATGATCTACGACCTGGCATTGAATGAAATTAAGGTTGGCGTGGAAGATGGAGGTATCATTGACACCAACTTTGTGCATAGCGATAAATTTATACTGATTGACAGTATGCGCCATGTAAGAGGATACTATGACGGACTTGACTCTGCCTCCCTGTCCGATCTTTCCCGTAACCTCGTAATGCTGACGATGGAAAAGAATCCCGGGAGAAAAAGTTTCTTTGCGGGTAAACTTCAGCTGATGGCAGTTGTTTTCCTGGTAGCCATTGCCTTAGTCGGTTTTTTATTTTATTTATTGAGAAAAAAGAATACGGATGTTACAAGCAGCCTGGAAAAAAAATGATCGTAAAGCAAGGTTACTCATCTTTACCTTTTCAGCAATCGTTTTTATAGCGGTCGTGGCATTGGGGCGAATTACCCTGGAAGCCAACCTTGGCTTTGATGTGCACCTGTTTGCCACGATCAATGCAGTTATCAACTCTTGTGTGGCCGTTTTATTAGTAGCCGCACTGGTTGCTGTTAAGAGCAAGAAGTATGAGCTCCATAAGAAGATGATGCTGTCGGCGATGGTACTTTCTATTCTATTCCTGGTAAGCTATATCTGTCACCACCTATTTGCCGGGGAAACCAAATTTGGCGAAGAAGGAACTATGAAGACGATCTACTACATTATTCTCTTCACCCATATTCCGCTGGCCGGATTGATTCTTCCTTTTATATTATTTACGGCTTACAGGGCTATGACCGGTGAATGGCCGGCGCATAAACGATTAGCCAGAATCACATGGCCGATCTGGTTTTATGTAGCGGTGACAGGGGTGGTTGTTTACCTGATGATCAGTCCGTATTACAATTAAACGGGTACAAAGTAAATCTCCGGATGAAATGAGAATACTGTTTGAGGTGGAGATGTGAGCATACTTATATCTTATCTCTCCAATTGTCTTCCTCCTCCCTCAGTAATTGAGCTTTCAGCTTGAGCCGCTTTGGTATTTGCTCCACATACATAATGACCACCACCACCACATGATACATCAGCAGTAATACAACTACTAAAGAAAATAGGGCATGTCTCATCAGGATCACTTGTGCAATAAAAGCAAATGCCGTACTGATGATGAGTAACAACGGAGCGATATGTTTTTGCAGCGCCAGCAGGAAAAAACTAAGGGCGGCAAAAAAATAAATGCACAGCATCACAAAAGTAAGCCAGTGGGTCCGGGTGATCATCATATGCTGGATAAGGCAAGTCAGTGACAGAAGTATGCCGAAAGCCCCTCCATAACTGCAAATATCTTTTTGCCGGTTGGTGAGTGTATCAAAAGGGGTTGGTGTGGCCATTGTGGTACGAAAATAATAAGCCTCACCTGGTTGTCATAATCAGAAGCCCAGTTCTTCAGCAGGATTCCAGAATTTTTTATCAAAATCAACGACGGTATCATTTTTTACGGTGATGCCTTCTTTCTTTAAGAGATTTTCCATGGCATCTGGTGTTTTGAAGTGATTTTTGCCGCTAAGCATACCATTCCTATTCACCACCCGGTGCGCAGGCACTTTTGGTTTCACCTTACCGGCGCCGTTCATTGCCCAACCCACCATCCTTGCAGAAAGCTTGGTACCCAAACAAGCTGCAATCGCTCCATAAGAAGTCACTCTTCCTTTGGGGATTTGCCGGGCTACTTCATAGACCAGTTCAAAAAAACTTTCCTCTCTTTTGCCGGAAGGTTTTACCGATTTCAGTTTTGCAGATGATTTCTTTTTTGCCGGCATGCAATAAAATAAAGTTTGTGCGGAGTTTAGGAATCTTTCTTTACCGGGGAACTTTGTTCTTCGCTATTGTCAGATTCAGGAACGCTGATATGATCAAACGGGCAGTGTTTGCAGGCATTGCCGCAGCAATAACCTCTTTCCAGGTGATACTTTTCTGTGAGTACCACGTATCCATCTTCATTGATGTAGTAATGTACGCCTTCAATCAGTGACTCCATGTTGCTCAATAATTTTTTTAAGTTCTGTGTCTTTTTCGATCCCGGGTAAAATTCCGGGCAAGGAAAAGCACAGGTAATGAATACGGTTACTGCCGGCAATATCCAGGGACTCGTAATGGGTTTTAATACTCAGTTCCTCCGACACTTTTTCCTGCTGGTAAACATGATCAAAATCGGTGTGTAATATACAACCATATAACCCGATCACTGTTTTGGTAAACCGGTACAGGTCCGGGCTATCGGTCTTCAAATGTACTAAACCACCGGGAACAAGGAATTGTTGATACAAACGAAGGAATTTAGGATGCGTAAGTCTTTTTTTGGCCTTTGATAAACGCAACTGTGGGTCCGGAAAGGTGATCCAGATCTCTTCCACTTCATCTTTGGCAAAATAAGTGGCCACCAGGTCGATCTGGGTACGGACAAAGGCGATATTGTTTAAATTTTCTTTCAGTGCCTTTTTAGCACCTACCCAGATACGGTTTCCTTTCAGGTCAATACCAATGAAATTGCGGGAGGGATACATCCGCCCAAGTCCTACTGCATACTCTCCTTTGCCACAGGCCAGTTCCAGGGTCAGTGAATGCTCATTCTTAAAAAACGCCTTCCATTTACCAGCCATATCCTGCGGAAACTGCAGCACATTCGGAAAGCTGGTCAGTTCTGCAAATCGTACTAATTTTTTTTGTCCCATGCGCCTGCAAAGATAGGTGCAGAATGAAAAATGCCCTGTCAGGATCAACAGGGCATTTAATAATGTGGTAACAGGCCATCAGAACTTAACCAATATCCCTAATCCTACTAAAGATTTCACCTGCAAGGCAGCAGACCGTTGGTTGGGCCCGAATAATCGTACATCGTCATCATAGATCAGGTCAACACCCCAGGTGGCGGATAATGCTTTGGACAATTTTACATTCAGCACATTGGACATAAACAGGTCCACATTCTGTGGTTTGCTCCGGTAATTAGAAAAAAGATCAAGTCTTCCTTTATAGGTAATGTTCTTGCTGATCTCCTTCATATACCCGATAGTAGCAAAGGCCCCCACTTCTAATTTACTGCTTTTACCGGGTTCAACGCCATACAGGCCTTTATTGGAAAGGGCCGTATCTCTTACGATCACCCAGCGGGCAGTAGCCGGAGATACAAAGATGGAAAGATCTTTTACTGGTTTATAATCAAGACCCGGGCTTACTAATATATAACCCGGTGCCATAAAAGTGGAAGCATAGGTCTTTACATTATTGGGGAAGGTATAGCCTTTAAAGAATTGTGACCGCAGGTTAAACAGGCCGGATACATTGAGTTTGGGATTTAATGCATAGCCATATTTGGATAAGAAATCAAAGCGGTCATCATTCTTACGGCTGCCGAGACTCGTGGTGTTCACATAACCCAGGTTGAAATCAAAGGTATTATCCCAGCTGTGTTTATCGTTCTTATAAAAAGCAAACAAACTAAGCAGTGAATTAACGGATAAAGAAAAATTATCACCCCCTGCAGCCCAGTTACTCAGTGAGCCCTGTGATACATTGAGGCTATACAATCCTCCTTTCTTCCATCTTTTGTTACTGGTATCAGCCGGGTCTTTCTTTACTGATTTGGCAGATTCTGTTTTCAAACTTTTCACGGTTTCATCCTGGGCGTTGGATAACAGGCTTAAACTTAATGCTGCTATCAGCATCATCTTTTTCCTCATACGAATTTATTTTGGTGTTAATGATAAGTGCTGTGTAATTAATAATCAAAACTTACGCCGTTCCTGATCCGGGAGAGTAATTGATTGTAACAATTATCAATTAATCGTTGTGCCAGTTCATTGCGGGAAGGCGGGTTGATATTACTGCTGTTATTGATCAGGTTCCAGTCCGATTGTTCAAGGGCTCTTTTATCGCCGGTATAGCGGGCCGATTCATCTTTCCAGGTATTGTTATCCGGGAAACGGTCAAATAAGATATTGCGGTTGGATGCCCAGTCATATATCCTGCATTCCAGCGAGGCACGGCTTTGTAATACCCGGCGGGTGACATACACAGTGGCTTTTACCGTTTCATAAATAGGCTGTGGTGGAATGGTTTTGGTTTGCCCCACTTCTATTTGTTTGCTGCGGTCAATAGAATACCGGTCATTGAATAACTGACCGATATAAAGATCAGTAAAGGTCAGGTTCACGATCCGGTCGGGACGTATATTTAATCTCCGGGCTTCATCTTCGGAGTAAAATTTTACATCCCGGTAAGAAGAATTGTTGAGATCCCTGGTGATCTTGTATTGCAGGTAATCGTTATTGAAACCCCAGTAGTTCCAGCCATAATTATCATAATTCACCTGGTTCACAACTATTTTGATTGTAGCCAGCAATTGTGATTGCTGCATCATTTCCCGTACATCTTTATAATTGGGATAGGCAGTATTAGCTTTTACAAACATATCATAAGCCTTGCGGGCATAGGGACGGTTATTGTAAGTAAGGTATTGCTGTCCCTGGTTATAATATTCCTCAGCTGCTTTTTGTTTGGTTTCCTGGATCTTTACAGTAGGGTCCCAGGGATTGGGAATGATCTTACTGATCACCGGGCTTCCTTTGATCTCGCTGTATAATTGCTGTGCCACCAGCAATTGTTTGGAGATCTCGATCCAGCGGTCCCCTTCATTCATGTTATTGAAAGTATTACTATTGATATTCTTACGAACCTCTGCCGCCTGTTCATATGCTTCCGGCAGTTGTTTGGCGGCGTCTGCATCATTTGGATTTTTCTTTAACCGTTCAATAAGATCAAAGACCAGTTTATCATCGGGTGTATAGCGTTTCTCAATTTGTTTGGTGGGTGAACAGGCCGTTAATACAAGACCAAAGAGCAGGAGTTGTAAAATATGCTTCATAAACAAGGTTTGGTTGAACACCCCGCAAAGATATTAAAACAAAAAAGCCTCCCCACGTTCGTGGAAAGGCTAAAATCACATGAGAAAAATGAGCTGTAGGGGGAGGGATCGAACCTCCACGAGGCAGTTAGTTGTAGCACAAAGTTCAGTGGTCGACCCTGGTCGCTCCTGCATTGCTGCAAAAGCGGCTCTATGCTATATTTATCCTGTTATCCTCACCCCCGAGACAAGAGGGCATGTCTGCCAAAAATTTCATCACCCCACAGTATGTTTGCTTTTCGAAGAGCTTGATAGATCAAAAATAAAGAAACAACCCATTTGATTCCAAATTTTCTAATAATTATTTTAAAACTATAGAAAATATTCAATTAAATGTGTAATATTATGGATAAAATCAAAAATCAGTACTAAAAATGGCAGGCAAATTAAATCTTGATAAACTGGACCTGGAGATCATTCACCACATGATGGAGAACGCTGAGATCTCGTATGCAGATCTTGGCAAGAAACTGTTTGTATCCGGCGGCACTATCCATGTACGTATCAAAAAACTACAGGAGGCCGGCGTGGTCAAAGGTACAAGATTGAATGCAGATATCCGGAAACTGGGCTATGATGTGATCGCTTTCATTGGTATCTACCTGAAAGAAAGTTCACTGTATGATTCAGTAGCGAAAGAGCTGCAAAAAATGCCGGAGATCGTCCGCTTGAATTATACCACCGGGAATTACAGCATGTTTGCTGAAATTGTCTGTAAGGATATCAACCAGCTTCGTTCGGTGCTGCATGACCAGTTGCAAAAGATTAAAGGGATTGAAAGGACCGAGACATTCATTTCGTTGGAAGAAAGCTTTAGCAGAAACGTAAAAGTGATGTAACCTGCCAATAACAGATGCAAAAAACGCCCCGACAGTTTTACGCTTCGCTTGGTTTGCTGATCATCCTGAACCTGGTCATTAAACCAATCTGGATATTTGCTATTGACCGGCAGGTACAAAATGTGGTGGGTACGGTTGCATATGGAAGCTATTTTTCTCTTGTCAACCTTTCTATTGTTTTTAGTTTCTTATTGGACTGGGGCTTTACCAGTTTTTATAACCGCCAGCTGGCAGTCAAAGAAGAAACCATGATCAATACCACCGGGTATTTCCTGCTGGTAAAATTCCTCTTCTCTCTTTTCTATGTGCTGATTGTTTTGCTGGTGGCCTTTAGTAGTGGTATTGACAGGTGGGATATCGTGATCCCGGTGATACTGATACAGGTATTTACTTCCTTCTTTCTTTTTTTTCGTGCCATCATTACCGCCAGGCAATGGTTTAACACTGATGCCGTTTTATCTGTATTGGATAAATCCTTAATGATCGTTATCTGCGGGGTCTTTCTTTTTTTCCCGGCAGTGGCAGGTGGAATGAACATCAATAAATTTTTGTGGACACAGACAGGTTCCCTGGCCTTCTCCGTGCTGGTGATTGTTTTAATATTGGTGAAACAAGAAGTAAAATTTTTATTCAGGGGATCATTTTCATTTCCTAAAGTATTTCGTTCAGCATTTCCTTATGCACTTATTGTCTTATTAATGGGCATTCATTTCAGGCTGGATGGTTTTTTATTAGAACGAATGCACCCGGCCGGAGCTGAACAGGCAGGTAATTATGCGGCAGCCTACCGGCTGCTGGATGCAGCCAATATGATCGGTTATTTGTTTGCCTCTTTTCTCTTGCCCTTTATCGCAAAACAATGGAGTGAAAGGAAAGATATTACCTATGTAATTCTTACTATCCGTCATGTATTAATTGCCTTTTCTTTAGGGGTATCGGTGCTGGCGATTTTTATGGCACCATGGATACAATCATTGTTATATTCCGGGAACAGTAATACGACTACAGTTATTCAGTACTGTATCCCGGCATTGATCGGTTATTCGCTGGTTGCCATTTATGGAACAGTGCTGACGGCTACCGGTTATATCCGGCATTTTTGTATGATCACTTTTATTGCCATGCTGATCAATATAGTACTCAACCTCCTGCTGATTCCTTCCTGGGGAGCTAAAGGTTGTTGTATCGCTGCATTGCTGAGCCAGGGCTTTTGCGGGGTGGCCACGCTGCTGGTGGTAAAGAAAAAGTTGGATATCCCTATTGATTACAGGTCCTTGCTGATCTATATTATGATTGCATCATTATTGGCTGGGCTTTTTTACTATGGCAACCAGTCAGGTTTCAATGTTGTACTGCTTATTTCAGCAGCCGTGATCATTACTTTTTTATCCCTACTGCTCACTAAATTATTAAAGCCTGCAGAATGGCTGAGTTTCCTGAATAAATCCAATCTTTGACAAATAAACAGATGTACATGCCAGATTTATTATATCTCGTTACTAAATGGTGGAAGCAGATATGTCTCGTGGTTTTCTTTGCCTTGCTGACTGTTGGCCTGATCGTTTTCCTGCAACCCCGGAAATATTTATCAACGGCCACCGCTTTGCCGGTAAGCACTGTTTCTACTGATAAGGCCCGGATCTTTAATGAGAATATTGAAGGTCTCTATTCTGCTTTGGGAAATTCGGATGACCTCGATATGATCATCGGTACTGCACAATTGGATACGGTGTACCTGGCCATGACAGACCAGTTTAACCTTATCAAACATTATAAGGTGAAAGGAGTTGACTCAACGAGAAGGTCGAGAACGGCGATCTTACTAAGAAAAAGATCACAGGTGATCAAAAGTGAGTATGGTGAGTTAAAGATCAAAGTATGGGATACGGATAAGCAGCTGGCTGCCGTAATGGCGAATACATTACTGGACAGGTTACAAACCCTGCACCAGCGGTTGAAAAGCGAAAGTAATATGGCAACCTTATCTGGTCTTGAAAAAGGACAATATAAGATACAGGCTGTACTGGATAGTATTGGAAACCTGTTGCGTAACAGGCCGGCCGATGCTCCCGGTCGTGAAATACTGGTAGCAAGACAAACTGCGCTGACAGGTCAATTGACACAATACGAAAAGCTGATCGGGGAATACCAACTGATGGTTGATTCCAAACCACCCGCCTTATTGATTGTTGAAAGAGCAAGACCTGCTATTAAAGCGGATAAACCAAGAAGGCTGGAGATCATGGCGGTTACAGCTTTCTTATCAGTTTTGTTTGGTTTATTTACGGCAATAGTACTGGAAAGAAGGCAAGCAAAAAGAAAGTGAACGGCCGCATCAATAATACCACTATCAACTTTGCCTTACTGGGAGGGCTGTTTATTGCTTTTCTTGTTGCGGCGGTGTTGACGGAATGGTATTTCCTGGCAGCGATACCTTTTGTTGCTGTGTTGTTATATAATGGCTGGACGAAAAATCATCTTGTTTTCTTCCTTCTCCTGCTTTCCCTGCCTTTTTCTTTTGAATATAATTTCACGCCGTCCTTTGGATCCGATATTCCTGATGAAGGGTTAATGCTATTTGTTTCTTTATTGTTTGCCGGGTATTGGGTGTATGATCCGGCTTCCCTGAAGTTAAAAACGATGCAGCACCCGTTGCTGATTTTACTCGTAGCCCATCTCGGGTGGATACTGATAGCTACTTTATTCTCCTCTGATCTCACCTTGTCCATAAAATTCTTCCTGGCTAAAGGCTGGTATATGGGGGCATTTGTACTAGCCCCGTTAATTGTATTCAGGGAGAAAAAATATATTAAAACTGCTGCTATTATTTTTGCTGCCTCCATGCTGGTTGTAGCAGTTATTGCAATGGTCAATCACCTGGAGTATGATTTTAGTTTTGCTGCGGTCAGCGATGCGGTGGCGCCTTTCTTTCGTAATCATGTGAATTATTCGGCCATGCTGGTTTGTGCCTTGCCTGTCTTTGTGGCCATTCACCAGCTAAGTGCCAGCAAAAGCATAAAAGCAATTATAAAGACATCCATCATCCTGTTACTTGTCGCACTTTTTTTATCCTATGCAAGAGGTGCCTGGCTGGCACTGCTGATGGGAGGCTTTGCCTATTGGCTGATCAAAAAACGTTCCTTGCTGACTCTTTATATAGTGGGTATCCTGATCACAGTTTTCGCTATATTCTGGCTCAAGAGCAGCGACCGGTATCTTGAATTTGCACATGATCATGATACCACAGTCTTTCATGAAGATTTCAGGGAACACCTTGTTGCAACGTATAAGCTGAAAGATGTTTCTTCTGCGGAACGATTTTATCGCTGGGTGGCAGCCGTGCGAATGATAAAATACGAATGGTTGACCGGTTACGGGCCGAATACATTTTATGATAATTACCGGCCGTTCACCATACCGGCCTATAAAACATGGGTGAGTAATAATAAAGAGCACTCTACCGTACACAATTATTTTTTATTGCTGGCAGTGGAACAGGGTATTCCGGGGCTTGTTTTGTTCCTGTTGTTATTGGGAGCGATGTTGTATTATGCACAGCACCTGTATCACCGGGTGGAAGATATTTTTTATAAAACAGTTGCTATGATGACCGGTGTCATCATCATTATGATCGTGACTGTGAATATGCTGAGTGACCTGATAGAAACAGATAAGATCGGTAGCTTGTTTTTCCTTTGCTTATCAATATTGGTGATGACAGATATCAATACAAGAAGATCATCACAGGCGCCCCCGGACGTTCAGCGCATCTCTTAAACCATTCCCGAGTAAATTGAAGGCGAGTACTAATAGCATGATCGCAAAGCCAGGTGCTAAAGCCAGCATGGGATTTTGCGTAATGATAAAATTATAATTCTCTTTGATCATCAGCCCCCAGCTGGGTTGCGGAGGTTGCACTCCTACTCCCAGGAAACTTAACCCGGCTTCAATCACAATGGCAGATGCAAAATTGGAAGCCGCGATCACCATCACGGGCCCCATGATATTGGGCCAGATATGACGAACGATGGTCCGGGCATTCGAAAACCCCAATGCCCTGGTGGCTTCCACGTATTCTAATTCACGAACGGCTAACACCTGCCCTCTTACCAATCTTGCCACACTCACCCACATCGTTAATCCAACCGCAACAAAGACCTGCCAGAAACCTTTGCCCAATGCCAAAGTGATCGCAAACACAAGGAGTAGTGTGGGGATACTCCAGATTACATTGATGAACCACATAATGATATCGTCTGTTCTGCCACGGAAATAACCAGCCAATGAACCAAGCAGCAAACCAATACTCAATGAGATGATAACAGTGATCAACCCAACACTAAGACTTACCCGGGTACCAACTACGAGGCGGCTTAAAATATCCCGGCCAAAATTATCAGTACCCAGCAGGAATTTTTTTGTCGCTACCGGGTCTTTATCTAATTGCGAAAGATGAAAAGATTGTCTTTCACTCACTCCTTCATCAATAAATTTCTGCACGATAATACTGTCGCCTTTTTGTTCATGTGCTGTTATCGGGGCATAATAATACACATCTTCTTTACCGTTCAGCAGTTGTTTAAAAAAGGAAGGGGTTATCACCTCTTTTTCTTTCCTGATCTTCAGAAAATCTTGCTTAAAACCGGGTTTCTCCCCATCAATTTCCACAATGATACGGTTAGCATTAGGTGAGGGGTCAGGTGAAATGAAGTAAGCAAATACGGCGATCAATACAGCCATAATGATCACGATCAGTCCAAAGACAGCACCTTTGTTTTTCTTCAGTCGCTTCCAGGCAGCTTGTTGAAATGATAGTGATCCTGTGCTCATTAAAATTGAAGATAAATTAAAACGGTAAACTTCTTCTGGTCTTTAGCTGACTTTCCTGCCTTTCCATTCGTAGTTGCCCATTTGCCCGAAAAAACCAGAAACAATAGTATAAAGAATATGGAGGGGCTGAAAGAAGAAAAAGAATTGCAGGGTCCATCGTTTATCAAAGAAACCGGCAACTGAACTGAACAAGGGGAATTCGGCAACAGTTTTATAAACCCATAAAATAAGCAGCAATAACCAGTAATAGCTGTTCCAGAAACCGGCGATTGCTGTAACAAGGAAAGACAGGTTGAAAAGATAGACAAGCAGCAGCACAGGGAAAATCCGTTTATCATTATACTTAGCAGCTTTGCTGGCCCAGCGGATACGTTGGTTAAAAAACGCCGGCCATGTTTGCATAGGAGCAGTGGTCATAATCGTTTCTTTAGCTTTCAGGTATTGCACACGGCCGGGAAATTGTGTCGTGATCTTATGCATCAGCAGCATATCATCGCCCGAGGCAATAGTATCAATACCTGCAAATCCATTCACTGCTACAAAGGCGTCCTTCTCGTAAGCCAGGTTGGCACCATTACACATGGAAAGCTGGTTGTTATGAACCACAGCACCTGTTATACCCTGCAGCACCATAAAATCCATGGCCTGGAAAACCTGCAGTACTGACGAATTAAAGTTTATCGCTACCGGTGCGGCAATAAAAATTGCATTGGTTTCTTCTTTAAACGCAGCGATGGTCTCCAGCCATGTTGGTGGAGGCACACAATCGGCATCGGTGGTAACGATCAGCTCACCACTGGCAGCGGCAATCCCGGTTTCAATGGCTTTCTTTTTATAGGAGTTGATATTGTCGGCGGTAAGTTGCAGCAGTTTTACGGCAGGATATTGTTTTACTATAGCCGCCGTGTTATCGGTGGAATGATCATCTATAACGATCACTTCGAACTGCGAAGAAGGGTAGCTTTGTTTTTCCAAAGCCTGTAGTAATGCTGCTATATTTTCTTCTTCGTTCCTTGCCGGTATGATAACAGATATTTTCGTTTGTGGTTGTAAAGTACCAGGAACATAAACAGGAACAGAACGCCAGCTATGCCAGTAGTAAATGACAAGAAGGCCGTAGCACAAAGCGATTCCTATGATGATATAAGTAAAAATCATGCAACCCGGCAAAACTAATCATTGCTGCTTAGTACAGCAAAGCTTGTATGATCTCTTCGCCGTGTTTTTCATGTAATACCTGGTGGCCGGAGTTGATCACAGTAAGCGTACAGTGTTCTTCAATACCTTTTTTGAATTTTTCACCCACCGACGATAAAATGATCCGGTCATGTTTGCCATAAACAAGGCGTACGGACGTTTTGTTCTCCCTGATGTAATGTTTGATCACCGGAAGAGAAGGTTTTATTTTTCGTAATGTGGTCCAGCGGCTGTACAATAACCGCCTCACTTCAGGATCGCCGATATAGAAATTCACGAATTTGAAAATACTACTGTTTACTAATTTTAGTTTATTCATCAGCCTGAGCAGGCCAAAGAACCAGCCAGGCTTTTTCATGGTGAAAGCAAAGAATTTATTACCGGCTTTAGTTTGCGTGGCCAACCAATACCATGAATTTACTTTTAACCCATCCGGTGCCATTAGTACTAATTTGTGTATTTGAGCAGGCATGGATTGA
>JAEUVP010000111.1 GCA_016786805.1 Chitinophagaceae bacterium
ATCACTTCGCAAAGTTCCGTATGTAGTGATCGTTACATCATGATCAATTAATTCTTCTCTCACTCTTGTACGTTGGCCACCGTGATGAATACGGTATGTCAGCTTTGGTGTAAATTTTTTGATCTCGTTCTCCCAGTTATAAATAAGCGTTGTCGGGCAAACCACTAATGCTTTCAGGTTACCTTTTTCCGATTTATAATGATCCATGAAGGAGAGGGCCTGTACAGTTTTACCCAAACCCATATCATCGGCCAGGATGCCACCCCAGTTAATATCTTTCAGGTAATTCAGCCATTGATAACCGGCCACCTGGTAGGGGCGGAGTATCATTTTCAAATGATACGGTGGTTCAATTTCTTTAATGGTATTGAACTCTCTCAGTTTCTCATATTTTTCTTCCAATTGCACGGAGAGTTCTTCCTCATCCCGTTGTTCATATAATTCATCCACCACACTGAGGTGGTAGCGGGATAGCTTGAGTGAATTATTCTTGCCTTCGCCCACCCGGAACAGCAGTGAATATTTTTTGATCCACTCTTCCGGAAGGATCCCCAATGTACCATCGCTCAGCTGTACAAACTGCTGCTTATTCGCCAATGCTCTTTTTACTTCAGCCACCGTTACTTTCTGGTCACCAAACACAATATCCACTTTGGCATCAAACCAGTCGGTATTGCTGCTGATAAAGATCTTTGTTTGCGGCTTGGCGGTATTGAAACGAAAATTCTTTAAGGCTTCAAACCCAAAGACCGGTGTCTTCATCTCCTTCATAGCATCCACGAACAGGAAGAACCAGTTATTCTTCAATACATCTGTTCCCTTTAATGCCAGTGATCCGTTCTCTTCATTAAAAATAAAATTGGAATGCAGGTTTTGTAACTGCTGTACAAATTCGTTTTCTTTCTCCCGGTTGCGGTGAACGATCAGCACCCGGTCGCCCTGCGGCACCACGATCTCATCACGGTCCCTTGTCCTGGTTTCAAATCCTTTATAGGAATAAGAGGGTTGAAAAACGAGATAATCCCCTTTCTCTACCAAAAACAGTTTCACTTCCGGGTCACCATCTTTTATTTCCTGTACCAGAGATTTATCAAAATCAACTTTATGTTCCTTTGCTAAGGGCAAAACAAATTGCTGCAGGGTCTTACTCCAGTCTTCTTCTTTCACTTCCATTTTACCCTTGGGTAAAAACTGCTCCACCAAATGGATCACTTCATTATTCTTCCAGAGATGGATCTGTTCATTGTATAAGAAGAAAAGAGGGCTGGGGCTTTCATTTTCTCCCAGGTCATATTCCATACTGCCCAGGTTCACCCGGCAGTGAATGGTATAATGCGAATTCTTTTTGATGATGAAATGCGGCCGGGCTTCTTCCGCAGCCAGTTGTACTGTTCCAAGGTTACCAGTCTTGAAGGGTTTCTTATCCGGCAACAGAAACACCAGTGCATTACCGGCAGCTTCCGTAAATAATTTCTTCAGTTTGGGCAACAGGTATTCCGCCATCAGTTCTTTGGTCTCACCCGGGAGGTCATCTTCTTCCTGGTGAATGATATTTTCCCAGATACCCGAGAAAGGGGAATTACGGCTGATATATTTATTGATCTCTGTTTCCTGCAGCTTACGCAGCATGGTGAGCAATTCCTTATCGGTATCAGCGAGTTTATCTGTTTCCACGTAACGGCTGATATCCAGTTTCTCCACCTTACCGGCAAAAGCAGTTCCTTCATCATTGCCTTCACCGATCACCACATCCACCGTGAACTGAGGATAGTTTTTCTTATTGAAGTTGAAAACAATTCCCAAACGTTGTGTGGGTTTCACCACTTCTGCCTGAACAAACTCCGGCTCGGGTTCTTCCTCTGTTTGTCTTTCTTTAATGGGTAATAAAACAGGGCGGCTGGGCTGGGCTGCGGGAGCCACTCTTTTGATACTTGTATCTAATACCCGTAAAAAGGGTTTTCCTTCTTTATAAGCAAATTCAAATTTTCCTTTCAGGTCATCACTCAATGAATACCCGTAGGCTTCTAATAATTTATTTTTTTCTTTATCCCAGTTACGGATGCTGTCGAAGTAATTAGCGCCATAAGAATTTAATAATTGCACCAGCACAATGATCTTAGGCAAACATAAGGGATGTTCCGGGTCCTCATAGTCGCAACTGGTATCAAAATTTCTTTCTTCATTCTTGCGGATGATCACTTTGTATTCCTGGCCATTCAGTTTTACTGTCGCTTTCACCGTTTCATTTTCTGCAAAATCAATCTTAGCCTTCTGTGTTCTTAAATAGGTTTCGGCTTCCTGTATTGTTTCCTGGGAAGAAAGTAAACGCAGGGTTTTCAGATCAATCGTTTTCATCTTGGCAACGGTGTGCCGCTGATCGTATTTTACTTCGCCGGTTTGTAAATGTCCCCGGTCAATGAGTTCCTGTAATTGAAAAAGAGAAGCCGCTTCATGGCGGCAGATATCACCGAGGTTATACGGGCAGGTACAGCGCAATGAAACACCCTTAGGGTCTTTGAATTTCTGAATATAGACTTTGTAAAAAGTAGAATAGATATCATCTTTCACCCGGAAGATCGCAGAACCAAAAAGATCATCATATTCCACCAGTTCACAAAAACCAATGGCATGGATCTTTTTGCCGCGGCGGATCACTTCATCAGTTCCATGGGTGTACACATATTTGATAAGGTGCGGTAAGGCCAAAGCAAATTCGATTTTATTACAGGAATCACGAAGCCATAAACCCGGTATTCCAAAAAAGGTTAATCGGCAAATCTAAAGGAATACGGGGCGGATTTCCATGTAAAATGGGAGAAATAAAAAATAATTTTTTGAGCAGGAGGGTGCAAAAAAAATAAAGTATCTTAGTAGATTTTATTTCGTCGTCAGCTTCCCTTCTTTGTATAACGGCAATACATTTGCCAGGTCTGCTGTCAAACAAAATTTGATGTCTTCGATCAAACCAAATCTTTCCACGAGACGATGATAATGTGTAAGCTTCGGTGCAAAACCGGCTAAGTTATTTTTATGCTTACTATACATGGATTCCGCCATCAGTGAACTATCACAATGGATCGTAAAATCTTTTTTCAACCGGCTGATCACTGCTCCGGCAAACAAAGTGTCTTCCAAATTGAAACGATCTTTCCAGCCGGCACAACCTAATACCACGTTCTTTTTTTCTGCCATTAGATAATCGCATACAGCAGAAAGATTAGGAAAAGAACCAGAGATGATCGTATCCGCTCCTTTGTCCAATGCCATTTGTAATAAGCGGGTGCCATTAGTAGTGGTCAATACCAATGTCTGGTTTTCGATAAACTCACGACCATATTCTAATGGCGAGTTGCCATGTTGCAGTCCTTCCGCTATCATACCATCTCTTTCACCGGCTGCAATGCCGCCAATACTCTTACTGATCTCGATAGCCTTGGGGACCGAATCAACCGGTATCACACATTTGGCCCCGTTGTATAATGCAGAAGCAATGGTGGACGTGGCACGGAATACATCAATGATCACCACCACGCTGTTACTGAGATCATATAAATGAAGCAGGGCAGGGGAGAGAGAAGTATTGAGGGTTGGTTTGTTGCTCATATAGTGCTGCAAAAATAAGAGAACATTTGCTAACGGTCAGTTGCGCTATTTCTGCAACAGCTTCTTCCATTTACCGGTCTCTGCATAGTCTTTGATGACCTGGTTACGGTGTTCAATTAAACGGCGCATATAATTAGTAAGATAAACAGCGTTGAAGAAGCGTCCTATTGACCCATAGGGACTTTCAAAATGCAGCAGGTCGATCATAATAGTTCCATTATCACAGGGCTTGAAATGATGTTCATGTTTCATCATTTTAAAATCACCTTCGGCCTGTTCATCGGTAAACATTTCCGGCTTTTTCATCTCGGTGATCTTTGCCCGCAGCAGCCGGTTCTTAAATAAATGCCTTGCCCGCCAGGTAACTGTCTCATCTTTTTCAATTAACCCGAAGCGGATACCCGCCACCGCTTCTTCTTTATGTTTTGACATGGACTCGGCATGTAAACCGATATGACGGCTGAGGTCAAATACAATATCAGCAGGTGCTGCGATAAAAGTGGTCAGGTGGATTGTTGGCATATTGAACAAGTACGATGTTTGAAATACGAAGTATAACCCTCCGGTTAAAATACAATCTTATACTTGTTCCTGCAAAAATCTGACCATAACAATCTATGCAAAGGGGATCTTCGCCACTTTAGCCTGCAGTAGTTTATCCCGTACTTTAATATAAATGGGCGCATCAATGGCTGCAAAAGCCGGGGTCACATAGCCCATACCAATGGCTTTACCCAAACTGGGTGCCTGTGTACCCGATGTTACATGCCCGATTGTGGCCCCGGAGAAATCTTTTATTTCATACCCATGACGGGGAATTCCTTTCTCGATCATTTCAAAACCTACCAGTTTCTTTTGTACGCCTTCGGCTTTTTGTTTGGCAAATATTTCTTTCGATGTAAACTCTTTAGTGAATTTAGTGATCCAGCCCAGGCCAGCTTCCATGGGTGAAGTGGTATCATCAATATCGTTACCGTATAAACAGAAGCCCATTTCCAACCGCAGTGTATCTCTTGCACCAAGACCCACCGGTTTTAATCCTTGTGGACCACCCACTTCAAAAATGGCATTCCATATTTTATCCGCAGCGCCGTCCTTATCTTCAAAATAGATCTCCACCCCGCCGGCCCCGGTATAACCCGTAGCACTGATCAGTACATTTTCCACGCCGGCAAATTTTCCCTTCGTGAATGTGTAGTATTTCAAATTAAGAATATCCATCTCTGTCAACGGCTGCAGGATTTTCGTTGCATTCGGTCCCTGTATTGCTAACAAACAAGTTTTTTCAGAAATATTATGCATCTCTGCATTGTTGGTATTGTGTTTACTGATCCAGTTCCAGTCTTTTTCAATATTGGAAGCATTCACCACCAGCATATACACTTTGTTCTCTTCCACGCAATACACAAGCAAGTCGTCAACAATACCGCCGTTCTCATTGGGCAGGCAACTGTATTGGGCTTGCCCGGCTTTCAGTTTAGAAGCATCATTACTGGTTGTTCTTTGAATAAGATCTAATGCATGTTCTCCTTTTATAATGAATTCCCCCATATGGCTCACATCAAAGATGCCGGCATTCTTTCTTACCGCCGCATGTTCGTCATTGATGCCGGAATAAGAGATCGGCATATTATAACCGGCAAATTCCGCCATTTTAGCACCAAGGGCAATATGTTTATCAGTAAAAGGAGTATTCTTCATTGCAATTCGTTTTATAATCCCGTCGACCTCACGAAGGGTCCGCAAATGTAGAGCAAAAAGCTAAGAGGGTAAAACAAACAAAAAAGCCCCGCTGTATAAACAGGCAGGGCATTCCCGGTTTGCCGGGTCCAACTTCAACCGAGTTAAAACCAGTTGAGCAATGATAAAACAGGAGAGGGCGAAGAGGAGCCGGTAGCAGTACCGTCCATTTCATCATCCATCGTTTCCATTTTATGCGTGACGGGTTTGTTTTGTTTTTGTTTTTCTTCCAGGTCTTTGATCCGCTTGTCACTTTCTTCCCTTAACCTTTTTTCTTCTTTCAATTGTTCTTCCAGTTCCAGCGAATCAGCTGTCTTGTCATCATACCTGTAGTTCACATCATTTACTTTTTTACCACCCATGTCCTTCAGGTTGCCATCAGCATCCATGATATAATCTTTGTTCGTATCAAAATAGAAGGAGTCATGATCTTCATAATCCGTAATGGTTATTCCATTACGTTTATATTTTCTGTTAATGCGGAAACTGACCATATTCAGTTTATCGGTAACCGATTCATCAAAATTGATCCGCTTGCCGACAGGCACCTGGATCTCGATCTCCACATGCTGCCACCTGAATTTGCTGTTCTTGTCGATCGCATAACCACTGGCAAGGTCCAGGATACTATCCTTTGAAAACACTTTGTAGTTTATTTTTTCTGCCCGTGCCCTGGCTTCCTGTTCGGTTCTGCCATTACTTTTTCTTACCACCAGCACATGGTATTGTGCATCTTCACTTTTGCTCACCCTTATCTTTACAAAGGAAAGTTTCATGGTATCCTCGCTCAGGTTCCAACCCATTCCTTCATCATTCATCCAGCTGAAATTTCCATTGTACTTAAGTTCAGGTTGAGAAACTGCCACGATCATTCTGCCATTCACCGGTTGTGCTATCTCCGCCACTTCAGGGATCTCACTCTCCTGCCTGAAATCTTTAGTAATGCTTGCCACAAGCAATATTGCCGATACCCAACCCACTGTCCACAGGAAACCAAACGTCCAGCCGAGATAACTGCTCCGCGAACGTACCCGAACAATGCGGCGTATTACCCAGGTAATAAAAGCGATCAGCGGTACGGCAAAGAAAAATATCAGCGTACCCCATGCATAGATCTGCTGCCATTTACTGGTCCATAAGAAATTATTGACCGGCCACCAGGCCACACCACCAAAGATGAAACCGATGAGGGCCACAAACAAAGCAAAAGCAATGGTTCCAAAAATGAATAGGAAGAAGGCTTTGAACACCACACCAATGGCATGTCCAATACCACCGCCCGTTCTTCTTGCTGTTTCATTGAATTCACGGGTAAATTCTTTTCCTCTTGTATTGCCGAACTCTTTGGCTTTATCACTGAAATTCTGTGCAGATGCTTTTACTTCTTCACTCCATCCTTTCATCCGGTCCTTCATATTATCAACTCCTTCTTTCACATTTTGACGGATACTGTTTACATCTACTTTCTCTCCCCGCATTTCCATTTTTTCGTAGGGGCTTCTTGCCTCCGGCAATACCATCCATAATATCACATAAGCCAGGAAGAAGGTTCCGCTCAGGGAGCCGGAAACAATGTTGGGGAAGAAATCGAAATCATACCCGTAACTAAATCCACGCAGCATACCAAAGAGTATGCTTAATATGAATGGTGCTGCAAAAATCAACCTGATCGTTGATACACTCCTGTCGAAATAAGCCGCTAAACCACCGGCCACACCACCGATTACTTTGTCATCGGGATTACGAAACAATCTTTTGCCTCCGTAGGGTTCAATATCTTTTGCCGGCAGGATCATCCACATTAAGATATAGGCCAGGAAACCGATACCAAAACCACCAAAGGTTACGATCGCAAACAAAATTCTAACAATAGCAGGATCCACATTCAGGTAGGCAGCAATACCGCTACAAACACCACCGATGAATTTATCACTGGTATCACGGTACAAACGACCTCTTGAAGTTTTTGTTTTTTCAGAATAGCCACCACTGAATTGTTGCTGTTGCTGGCTTTGCTGTGATGAGGAAGAAGTCGATGAAGAAGAAGCGGAGGTCTTTGCCCCCCCTGCACCCGCATCCATGGTTTCTTCCGCATCAAAATCTTCGGGTCTTCCCATGGAAGTGGCAATATCATCCACATCAGCATCCGTGATGCTGTCCGCCCCTTTGCGGACTCTTTCGCTCATCAGTTCTGCAATACGGCTCTCAATATCATTAATGATCTCATCACGGCTCTCTTCTTTGGCAAAATAGCGGCGTAAACTCTCTATATAGGCCTGCAATTTTTCGTAAGCCGAATCTTCGATCGGTATCACCCGGCCGCTGAGGTTTATGTTAATGATCTTTTTCATTGTATAAAAGTTTGGTTGAGGTTGTTATTGGTTAAGCGGTTGGCCATCTTTCCGGGCCAGTGCATTCACGGCGTTGGATAATTCGTTCCATGTTTGCTCCAGCTCTTTGTAAAAATCATCTCCCTTTTCTGTCAGGGAAAAATATTTGCGGGGCGGGCCTGAATTACTTTCCACCCACCGGTACGTCAGCATGCTTGCATTCTTCAGGCGGGTGAGTAAGGGGTACAGGGTGCCTTCCAGTATCTGCAGGTTAGCAGCCCGCATCTCTTCCACAATATCACTGGGATAGGCTTCGCCCCGGCGAATGATGGAAAGAATGCAAAACTCCAGTATCCCTTTCCGCATCTGGCTCTGTGTGTTTTCAATATTCATACTTCCTGGATTTGTAGTTTTTAATGACTCCGCTTTTTACCGTTCTCTCAGTGATCATAACTGATGATCCGGGTGATCTCCCATTGCCCATTCTTTATTTTCCAGAGGTGAATGAACTTAAATGTGCCTCCCAATACTTCTGGTCCTTTCTCTGTATTATAGAACCGGTGTGACCCGATCTGCACGGCACCGTAATTGTTGATCGGGTAAACTTCAGAACTGTCTGCTACCAGCTCTCTCCTCACTTTCCAGGTCCGCTCACAAGTGGTTTTCATAAAATCAACCGTGTGGGCATAATTGGTCAAACCACCTTTATCATGATAGAACTCAAGGTCGGTTGCAAAAAAAAGATTGAACTTTTCCAGCTGGCAGGTATTAAAGGCATTGAACAAAACGCTGTCCATATAAAGAACTGAATCATATAAAACCCTGTCAACTGGTAATTTTTTAGTAGCGATCTTAGTATTCGTTTTTGTTGCAACACAACCCGCCAGCAAAGCCGCTACAAAAATTACTGTTATGATTACCGGATTCCTCATCGTTTTATCTTTCTGAACCAAAGATAGGGTGATATTTGGTACTATGCAACACAAAGTACTGTATTTTTTTAAGTAACTGCCCTTAACGAGCCCCCTCAATTTCCCGGAAACCCTTTACTGTATTGAGTTTACAGCTATTTGCTGGTAGTAAATTTCTTGGGCCACCATTTTACAAACGGTTTCTAGGAAGGATGAAAAGCAGATTTTGCTGTAATTGAGTTATTTTGCTTTATGCGCCATTTTTCACCTGTTTTTACCCTCATTTTGGTCATTTTCCTGATTTCTTGCAATAAATACAAAGCTTTACAAGGTCGCTATACTTTTAAAAGCGAAAGCGGTCGGCCGGTCTATGATAGTCTGGACTACTGGGCAGCACATCCCTGGAAATGGGACCCTTCGGATAGTGTTCCGAAACCCCTGCGCAATGAAGTGCGGGATTCCATGGTGGATGTATTCTTTTTGCATCCCACCACCTACACCACAAAGTCGAAGAATAAGAAACAGAATGCCGCCATTGATGACAGTTATATCAATGCAAAGACAGACTATTCCACCATTTTATACCAGGCCAGTGTATTTAACCAACAGTGCCGGGTTTTTGCACCTAGATACCGGCAGGCACATATCGGAAATTTTTTTAGCACAGATGAAACAGTAAGACAGGATGCCTTTGCTATTGCGTATGCAGATATCAAAGCCGCCTTTACGCATTATTTAAATTACTGGAATAACGGAAGACCCATCATTATTGCCGCACACAGCCAGGGAAGTTTTTTAGCAGAAAAATTATTGAAAGAGTTTTTTGATAACAGCCCGTTGAAAAATAAACTGGTTGTAGCTTATATCATTGGGTGGCCTGTTCCGAAAGAATATTTTACTGCTTTAAAAATGTGCAGCGATTCGTTACAAACGGGTTGTATCTGCAGCTGGCGTACGCTGAAGAAAGGGTATATTCCTTCTTATCTCCGGGAAGAGAATGGAAGTTCCTATGCCACCAACCCGCTGACATGGACAACAGACAGCAGCTATGCCACCAGGAAATTGAATAAAGGCAGTGTGCTCACCAAATTCAATAAAATATATAAATACACAACTGACGCACAGATCAGCAATGGTCTGCTGTTTGTTAAAAGACCCAGGTTTCCCGGCAGCTTTTTATATTTCTCTAAAAATTACCATCCGGGTGATATCAATTTATTTTATCTCAACATGAGGGAGAATATCAAACAACGAATTGCTCTTTTCTGGAAGCAGTGATCACTCCTGCTTGTTTACATAATCAATTTCTTCTTTTTCCTGTTTCAGCAAGGCGTATTTTTTTACATTATTGATCATGGCTTCGTCCAGCATATCTATGACATTCTGATAAGATGCATGCTCTCCCGGTTTGATCAGCAGCATCAGCCCGTCTTTCCCTTCCCTGCTGGCAGGATTAGCTGCCAGTTGCTTTTGCTTATCCCGGATGATATTCCCGATTCCTTTATCAACTGCAAAACTGGTTTTATAGACCTTTCCTTCGGCAAACGCTTTACCCGGATCGCCATGATAATAGTAAACCGCTTCGTTCTTTCCCAGTAACACGGTTAATGCATCCGATTCGCCAAGTGTTGTTTCCCCTCCTTCCGTCGGCATCACCAGTTTGGTAACAACAGGTTTCCTCAACTCGGCTGTAAAAACAAAAAAGGTAATGAGCAGAAAGCCCAGGTCCACCATCGGCGTCATATCTGTGCGCAGGGAATGTTTTTTTACCCCGGGTACTCCCGGCCTGTTCTTTGCTGATACAGGAGTGTTGTTGGTATCAATAGCAGCCATAAGCAAGGTTTACAATTAGATACATGGGTAACCTTTATTCCATAACGAAATCATCCGGGCATCTGACCCGAATCATGGTACTTCCCTTCAGATCCGGTATAACTTTACATACAACTTACAATCATGAAAACGATAATCATTCCAACCGATTTTTCCCCGGCAGCGACCAATGCCATGAATTATGGATTGGATATGGCTAAAGCCATCAACGCCAGTGTGATGCTGTTTCATGTGTATAATGTGCCGGTCAGTATGTCGGACGTTCCGGTACTGCTGGTATCAGTAGAAGAGTTGAAACATGAAGCCGAGGCTAAAATGAAAGAAGTGAAAGCTGCGGCTGAGCATGTGACTTCGGGTAACGTGAAAATTTATAGTGAGACACGTCTGGGTGATGTGATGGATGAACTCGAAGATCTTTGCAATCACCTGCAGCCGTTTGCGATTATTATGGGCAGCCGCGGTTCATCCGGTTTGGAAAGAGTGATCTTTGGCAGCACCACCCTTTCTGCTATCCGTCATCTTGCTTACCCGGTGATTGCAGTTCCTCCCGGTAAAGAATATGGGAATGGTATCCGCAAGATCGGTTTTGCCTGTGACTTCAGGGATGTGGTGAAAGAAACGCCTGCTCCTGCTATCAAAATGATCGTTAAAGAATTCAGTGCTGAACTGCATGTACTGAACGTGGACCATAAAGACAAACACTTTAAACCTGAAACACCCGAGCAATCTTTATTGCTGCACACAATGCTGGAAGACCTGCATCCGAAATATGATTTCATCCAGCATGAAGATATTGAGGACGGGCTGAATGATTTCGCAGAAAAGAATAACCTGGATCTTATTATTACGATACCGAAGAAACACAAATTATTACAGGGCATCTTTAAAACAAGCTCAACCAAGCAATTGATCTATCACTCCCATGTCCCTGTGATGTGTGTACACGAGAGCTAAGAGTTCAAATCGTAAAGGAGAATCTCTAACCGTCAGCTCTCCTTTTACTTCTTAGCCACCTTCATTCTGTGTACAATAACATGAAAAGAGGTCAAAGGAAATTTTCCTTTGACCTCTTTTTCTTTACTAAAGTTGCCCAAGTATTATCTCTTCATTTAAAACTCTGCACTACCCGGTGTTCTCGGGAAAGCAATTACGTCGCGGATATTTGTCATTCCGGTTACAAACTGCACCATTCTTTCAAAACCTAATCCAAAACCCGCATGTGGCACAGAACCAAATCGTCTTGTATCCAGGTACCACCACAATTCTTCAGCCGGTACATGCATTTTTTCCATCCTGGCAAGCAGTTTATCCATTCGCTCTTCCCGTTGTGAACCGCCCACTATCTCACCAATACCCGGCGCTAATATATCCATAGCGGCCACCGTTTTCCCATCATCATTCATCCGCATGTAAAAGGCTTTGATCTGCTCAGGATAGTTGATCAGGATAACCGGTTTTTTAAAATGCTTTTCCACCAGGTAGCGTTCATGTTCACTTTGCAGGTCCATTCCCCAGCCGGTGATCTCGTATTGAAATTTCTTTTTCTTATTGTGATTGCTCTCTCTTAGGATGTCGATAGCTTCAGTATAAGTGAGACGCTGGAAATCGTTATTCAATACAAATTCTAGTTTTTCGATCAATCCCATTTCACTGCGTTTGTCCTGTGGCAATTGTTTTTCTTCTTCTGCCAAACGCTGTGCAAGGAATTCAAGGTCTTCCTTATTGTTTTGCATCACATAGTTAATGAGATACTTGATGAACTCTTCGGCAAGGTTCATATTATCTTCTAA